>NZ_JBHWMB010000026.1:19098-104137 GCF_042730015.1 Streptomyces sp. NPDC059957
CGGTCTCCCGCTCCCGCTCCAGCAGCCAGCCGCGCTCCTCGATCGCCGCCCGGTGCGCCGCGCGGGCCCGCAGGAGCGCCACGGTCAGCCCGAACCCGGCCGACACCGCACCCACCGCGGCCACCACGGCAGCGACCACCCACCCCGTCGTCACAGCAACTCCCCCTCCCCCGCCCGTGATCATCGTTCCAGGATTCTGTCACCCGACCTTCGCAGGCACCCCGTGTAGTCCACATCCCTCTCCCGGTTCCGTCCCGCGTACATCCCCAGGATGACCCCGCCGCCCGTTTACATCCGGGGGGTGACGCGGCCCGTCCGACCGGCCTTCTAGGTTCGTGCCATGACACCTCATCACGACAGCGCCGGCCAGGTCGTCGTCCGACTGGACCGCGTATCGAAGGAGTACGGCGACACGCTGGCCCTCGACGCCCTGTCCCTGGAGATCCGCCGGGGCGAAGCCGTCGCCGTGATGGGCCCCTCCGGCTGCGGAAAGTCCACGCTGCTCAACATGGTGGCCGGCCTGGACCGGCCGACCGCCGGCACGATCAGCGTGCACGGCCAGGACCTCGGCAGCCTGACGGAGACCGGCCTCGCCCTCTACCGCCGCCGCGACGTCGGCATGATCTTCCAGTTCTTCAACCTCATCGACGATCTGCCGGCGCTCGACAACGTCGCGCTGGCCGCCCAGCTCACCGGTACCTCCGCGCGCCATGCCCGCCGCCGCGCCCTGGAACTCCTCGACGAGCTCGGGGTCGCCGACCGCCGCAACAACTACCCGACGACGCTCAGCGGCGGAGAACGCCAACGCGTCGGTGTGGCACGCGCCCTGATGAACCGTCCGGCGCTGCTCCTGGCCGACGAGCCGACCGGCGCCCTCGACAGCCGCTCCGGCGAGCAGGTGATGGACCTGCTGATCGACCTCAACCAGATCGGGCAGACCCTCCTCATCGTCACCCACGACCCGCACCTGGCGACCCGCTGCGCCGGCCGACTCGTCGAGATGGCCGACGGCCGCGTCGCCCGCGAACGCGCCCTGGACGGCCGAACGCCGGAGGACCAGACGCCGGACCCCCAGACGCTGAACGTCCAGACGCCGGACGCCCAGACGCCGGAGGGGCAGACGGGGCACGGCCAGGCGCCCGACAGCGAGACCCTGGAGCGTTCCGCATGAGCGCCGTCTGGCGCGCCTCCCGCGCCGCCGTGAAACGCCGCAGGGTCCAGACCTTCGTCATCGGCCTCGTCGTCCTCTGCTCCACCACGACCGTCCTGCTCGCGCTCGGCCTGCTCGCCGCCGCCTCGGGCCCCTTCGACAAGGCCTACACCGCGCAGCGCGGCGCGCACACCGTGGCCACGTACGACCCGGCGAAGGTCTCCGATGCCCAGCTCGCGCGGACGGCTCACCGTCCGGGGGTCGCGGCCGCGGCGGGCCCGTTCCCTCAAGCCGTCATCGACGTACCCACGGACTGGCTCGGGAGTCCGCCGGGCCCCCTCACCGTGGTGGGGCGCGCCGATCCGGCGGGGCCGGTGGACCGCGTCGAGATGCGGCGCGGGCGCTGGGCCGAGGCGCCCGGCGAAATCGTCGTCAACTGGACCACCACCGGCACGCCCGACGCCGATCTCCTAGGCACCAGGCTGGAGGTACCCGGGCGCCCGACGCTCACCGTCGTCGGATTCGCGACGAGCATGAGCCAGTCGGCCGCCGCCTGGGTGACGCCCGAGCAGGCCGCGGACCTCCACCCCACGTCCACGCAGATGCTCTACCGCTTCACCGACCCGTCCACCGGCGCGCACCTGCGCGATTCGCTCGCCCGGGCGACGGACGGACTTCCCGCGGACTCACTGACGGCCGCGCAGGGCTACCTCACCCTCAAGAAGGCCTTTTCCGCCCGCGCGGACGCCTATCTGCCCTTCATCGCCCTCTTCGGTGTCCTCGGCCTGCTCGTCTCCGCGCTGATCGTCGCGAACGTGGTCAGCGGCGCCGTGGTCTCCGGCAACCGGCACATCGGCGTCCTCAAGGCCATCGGCTTCACACCGAACCAGGTCGTCGCCGTCTACCTGACGATGGTCTCGGTCCCCGCCGTGGCCGGCTGCGTCCTGGGCACCCTGCTCGGCAACGCGCTGGCCGCGCCCATCCTGCAGATCGCGTTCTCCGGCATCGAAACGGGGATGGCGGGCGTGGGCAGCGTCCCGCCCTGGGTCAGCCTCGCGTGCCTGGCCGGGATGCCCGCCCTGGTCCTGCTGACCGCGCTCGTACCGGCCCTGCGCGCACACCGGTTGCCGGCCGCGCGGGCCATCAGCGCGGGCGGCGCGCCCCGGCCCGGGCGCGGGCTGCGCGTCCAGCGCGTGCTCGCCTCCTCGCGGCTGCCGCGCTCCGTCAGCATGGGTCTGGGCCACCCGTTCTCCCGCCCCGGCCGCGCCTTCATGACCACGGCCGCCATCGCCCTGGGTGTCACCACGGTGACCCTGGCAACCGGTCTGACCAGCACGATGGTCTCGTACGCGCAAACCGCCCGCGGTCCCGGCGGAACGGTGGTCTACGTCATGGTCGGCGGCCACGGCGACAACCGCAAAGAGCCGCTGCTGAGCGATGCGCAGATCGAGGGACGGCTGTGGTCGCTGGGTGCTCAGGAGGTACGGGCCCGCGCGCTGACCCAAGTCGGCCTGGTCGGCTACGCACAGCCGGCGTTCGGGACCTTCTACCGGGGGAGCATCTCCCCGGCCGGCGCCGCGTTCGTGGAGGGCCGGCCGCCCAGCGGACCCGGTGAGATCGCCGCGGGGCCCGCCTTCCTCACCGAACGCGGGCTGGCGGTGGGCGACAGGGTGACCCTGGAGGCCAACGGGAGGCGGGCGACCGCGACCCTCGTCGGCCAGCTGATCGACAGCGACGCGCGCTCCCTGGAATCCACGTGGGAGACCCTCGGGCAACTCGCCCCGGACAGCAGCGCGATCGAGTACACCGTCCGGCTCGCGCCGGGCACGGACGCCCGCGCCTACGCGGACGCCGTCGACGCCGCCGACCCCGGGCTGCACGCCGAGGTCGAGGACTCCGCCAAGGTCAATGCCGCCACCACCACGGTCGTCGGCTTCTCCTCGGTGTTCTCGGTCCTGCTGGCCCTCGTCGCCTCGCTCGGCGTGTTCAACACCGTCCTGCTGAACACCCGCGACCGGCGCCGCGACCTGGGCATGCTCAAGTCGATCGGCATGACCCCGCGCCAGGTGGTCGCGATGACGGTGACCTCGGTGACCGGACTGGGCCTGGTCGGCGGGCTGCTCGGGATCCCCCTCGGGATCGCCGGGCACCGGCTCGTCGTGGACAACGTGGGCATCGTCGCCTTCCCGGAGTCGATGAAGGACGTCTGGCACGCGCCGCAGCTCGCCGGCATGCTGTGCGCGGGGGTCGCGATCGCCGTCCTGGGCGCACTGATCCCGGCCCGCTCTGCGGCCCGGATGACCATCGCCTCGGCCCTGCACACCGAGTAGGGCCCGCAGTGGGCCCCGCCAGGCTCAGCCCTGCGGGGCCCACCCGGCCCAGCAGGCCGACCCGGCCCCTGCCCGGCCCACCCCGCCTACCCGGCCGACGGGGCCTCGGCCGGCTCCCCGGCAGCCGGCCCGCCCTCCGCCGAAGCCTCCACGATGCGCCCGTCGCGCAGCTCCACCACCCGGTCCGCCAGCTCCATCAGCGCCGGGTCGTGCGTGGCGACCAGCGCCGTGACCCCCTCGCTGCGCACCACCGCGCGCAGCAGCCGCATGATCTGCCGGCCGGTGTCGGAGTCGAGCTGGCCCGTCGGCTCGTCGGCGATGATCAGATCGGGCTCGTTCGCGAGGGCCCGGGCGACGGCGACCCGCTGCTGCTGGCCGCCGGAGAGTTCGCCGGGGCGCTGCTCGGTGTGTTCGGAGAGGCCGACGAGAGCGAGCAGGGTGCGGGCCCGTTCCTCGCGCTGCTTCGCCGGTATTTTGCGCAGCCGCATCGGAACCCCGACGTTCTCGGCGGCGGTCAGAGCGGGGATCAGGCCGAAGGACTGGAACACGAAACCGATCCGGTCGCGGCGCAGTGCGAGGCGGCCGTCCTCGTCGAGGCCGGCCAGATCGGTGCCGTCGAGGGCGACGCTGCCGCCGGTCGGGGTGTCGAGGCCGCCGACCAGGTTCAGCAGGGTGGTCTTGCCGGAGCCGGACCTCCCCTTGAGCGCGGTGAGTTCGCCGCGGCGGACCTCGAAGGACACCCCGCGCAGGGCGTGCACGGCCTGCCGGCCCGTCCCGAAACTGCGCCGCACGTCGTCCACGACCACCATCGGCGGCGCCCCGGCGTCCTGCCGCGGTCCGGGTCCCGGTTCCTGTCGCCGTTCCTGCTCCCGGCCCTGCTCCGTCTCCTGGTCCTGGTCCTGCGTCATGCTGCGGCTCCCCCTCCAAGCTGAAATCGGCGTTCTTGCGGTCCCGCCCCCACGATTTGTTCATCCGTTGCACTGCTCACGCAAGTACCTTCCGCTCACTGTTCGAATCTGGCAGCATCGTCCGGTATCCGGGGCCACCAGTCCGGTGCGGGGGAGGAACAGGCACATGCTCGGCTTCGTCGTGCGCCGGCTGCGCGGGCGATTGCCGCTCGCAGCCGCTGTTTTGCTGACCGTTTTGATCACCACGACCGTGCTCACCGCGCTCTTCGCCTTCACCCGCGGAGTGGGCGACGCCGGACTGCGCCAGGCCCTCCAGGGGCCCGGCCTCTCGCGCGGCACCGTGCTGGTCACCGGTTCCCACCCGGCGGCCGACCGTGCCAAGGACGACGAGGCGGTACGGAGCTTCGCGCGCGGGCTGTTCGGCCCCCTCCCGACCGGTGCCGAGAGCGTGGCGCGCAGCCGTTCGTACGGGCTGCCCGGCCCGCACACGCCGGGCAAGGACGCCGATCTGACGCTGCTGGCGGCCTTCGCCAAGGAGCGCGTACGACTCCTCGCGGGCACCTGGCCGCAGCCCGTCGCGGGCCCGGTGTCCGACCGGGGCGGCCCGGTTCCCGTGGCCGTGCCGAAGGCGGCCCTGGACCGGCTCGGGCTGGCCGAGGGAGCGCTGCCCGCGCAGGTGCGGCTCGACGACCGGTACGGCGGCTCCCCGCTGACCGTGCTGGTGACCGGCGTCTACCGGGCGGCCGAACCGGACTCCCCGTACTGGCGGCTCGATCCGCTCGGTGCGCGCGGTCTGCAGGTCGCCGGGTTCGCCACCTACGGGCCGCTGCTGGTGGACGATTCCGCCTTCACCGCGGGCGGGCTGGTCCAGGACAGCCGCGCCGTGCTCCTCACCGCCGACTTCTCCACCGTGGACGCGGCCGGGGCCGAGGCGGTCCGCGGCCGGGCTGGCAAGGCCTTGAAGGAGCTCCAGGCGAATTCCGGGCTCGCCCCGTCGACCGAGCTTCCCGCGCTGCTCGGGGAGTTGCGCTCGGGCCTGACCGTCGCCCGCTCCACGCTGCTGGTCGGCGCACTGCAACTGGCCGTGCTCGCCGGGGCGGCGCTGCTGCTCGTCTCGCACCTGCTGACGGAGCGCCAGGAGGGCGAGCGCGCCCTGCTCGCCGCGCGCGGCGCCTCCCGCGGGCGGCTCGGTGTCCTCACCGCGGCGCAGTCGCTGCTGCTGGCACTGCCCGCAGCCCTCCTCGCGCCCCTGCTGACCCCGCCACTGCTGCGGCTGCTCGGCGGCTACGGCTCGCTGGCGCACGTCCCGTTCACGGTCGACCGGAGCTGGCTGCTCTGGCCCGTCGCCGCGGGATGCGCCCTCGGGTGCGTCGTGCTGACCACCCTCCCGGTGGTCCTGCGGGGCGCGGCGGCCGCCGCCCTGCACCGGACCGGCCGCCGCCAGGCGCTCGTTGCCGGCGCGGCCCGCTCCGGCGCGGACCTGGCGCTGGTGGTCCTGGCCGTACTCGCCTACGAGCAGCTCTCCCGCTACGGCGCCGGCGGCTCCGGCCCGGCCGCGCGCTCCGACGGGCTGTTCGGCGTGGACCCGGTCCTGGTCGCCGCCCCGACACTGGCGCTGTGCGCGGGCACCCTGCTGGTGCTGCGCCTGTTGCCCTTCGCGGCGCGGCTCGGCGCCCGGGTCGCCGCCCGGGGACGGGGTCTGGGTCCGGCGCTCGTCGGCTGGCAGCTGGCCCGCCGGCCCGGACGGGCCACGGGGCCGGTGCTGCTGCTCGTACTGGCCGTCTCCAGCGGGGTCCTGGCGCTGGGCCAGCACACCGCGTGGTCCGCGTCCCAGCGCGACCAGGCCGATTTCACCACCGCCGGGGGCCTGCTGATCTCCGAGAGCGACCTGCCGGCGCTGGGCCGGGGCGGCCGGTACGCGGCGCTGCCCGGCGGGGAGCGCGTCCTGCCGGTGCTCCGTGCTCCGCAGCAGCTGCCGGGCGGGCGGCCCGGGCAGCTGATGGCGCTGGACGCGGCTGCCGCAGCCGACCGGCTCGCCCTGCGGGCCGACCTGCGCGACGGGCGCCCCCTGCGCGAGCTGTTCGCCCCGCTGGCCGCCTCCCCCGCCGCCGCTGTCGCCTCGATCCCCCTGCCCGGCCGGCCGCAGCGCATCGACCTCTCGGTCTCCGTGCGCTCCACCGGCGCGGGCGGCCGCCCCGGGCTCGGGCTGCTGCTGCGCGACCGGTTCGGCATCACCTACCGGGCCGCGATGGTGCAGCTCCCGGAGAGCGGTGACGCCACCGTGTCCGTGCACATCGGCGCGATGCTCGGCGCCCCCATCGGATCGGCCGCCACCCCGCTGAGCCTGGCCGGGCTCGTGTTCTCGTACGACCGCGAGGGGCCGCTCCCCGGTGTCGACCCGAATGCCGATCCGGGTGCCGGTCCCGGCTCCGGCGAGGCCGGCACGGCGGTCAAGATCTTCGACGAGCTGACGGTACGCGGCCTCGCCGTCGCGCAGACCCGGGACGGCGCGGCGGCGCCGGTCGCGGTGCCCGCACCCGACTGGAAGCTGTCGGCGCCGCCGCTGGGCGACGGCTCCCCGGCGGCCGAACTGCTCTCCGGCTCTGAGCCCGCGCCGGGCGTCCCGCCCCTGGTGAAGCTGCGCTACCGGGACGGTTCCGGTGAACGCGGAGGCGTCCAGGCCGGCCTGACGACGGGTCCCGCGCCGGCCGCCGAGATTCCCGGGATCGCCACCCGGGCGTACATGTCCGCGATCGGCGGGACCGTGGGCGATCTGGTGCCGGTCAAGCTGGACGACGTCACCCTTCCGGTCCGGGTCACCGCTGCGGTCGGCTCGCTGCCCGTGGCCGGCGACACCGCGATCGCCGTCGACCTGGACACCGCCGCCCGGCTGCTCGCGGCGGGCGGCCGGGAACTGCCGACGCCCCGCGAATGGTGGCTGCCGGCCGCCTCCGCCGACGACCCGGCCCCGGCCCGCGCCGCCGCGGAGCTGCGCTCCGGCGCGGGCTCGCAGCAGGTGCGTCTGCGCGAGGAGGTGGCCGACACCCTGCTGGACGATCCGCTCAGCGCGGGCCCGCAGGGGGCGCTGGCCGCTCTCGCGGTGGCCTGCGCGGTGCTGGCGGCGATCGGCTTCGCCGCCTCCGCCGCGGCCGCCGCCCGGGAGCGGGCCCGGGAGTTCTCGGTGCTGATGGCGCTGGGTGCCCGGCGCCGGGACCTGGCCCGCTCGGCCACCGCCGAGAGCTGCCTGCTGGTGGGTCTCGGCACGGCGGTCGGGGTGGGGCTGGGCGTGGTCATCGTCCACCTCGTCGTACCGCTGACCGTGCTCACCCCGGCCGCCGGCCGCCCGGTGCCCGAGGTGCTGGTGGACCTGCCCGCGGTGCGGACCCTGCTGCTCGCCGCCGCCATCGCCGCCGTACCGCTGCTGTCCGCGGTCTTCGGCGGCCGGCGCAATCAGAACCGCTCGAAGCCGGCCGACCGGCTGCGGCACGTGGAGGACATATGACCGGGCCGGCCGCGACCAACGCCGACCGGCGCGCCCCGGACGCGACCGGCGCGCAGGCACCGCAAGGTTCCGCCCCGCGCGCCGTGCCCCCGCCCGCGCCCTGGGTGCGGACCCGGCTGCGCGCGACCCCGCTGAGCGCCCTGCTCGGCGCGGCCCTGGCCTTCGTCGCCGTGCTGCTCTCCGCGGCCCTGCCGCGCGCCATGGACCGGGGTACCGACCAGGCCCTGCGCTCCTTCCTGGAGTCGCGCGGGCCGGCTCAGACCAGCCTGTACGTCAGTGCGCGCCCCCGCTACGGGGAGCAGAGCCCGCAGAACCTGGACGAGGTGCTGGCGACCCTGGTCTCCCGTACCGCGCCGCATTTCGCCGTCGCGCCCTCCGGCGCCGTCCACGGGTCCGCCGCGGGTTCCCGGCCGCTGGCCAACCGCGGTCTGACCGCCCCCGACGGACTCCCGCCCCAGTTGGGCCTCTACCACCTGCGCACGGCCTCCGAGCACGTCCGCCTGGTGGAAGGACGCTGGCCGGGCGCGCCGGGCCCGGCGCCCGGCAGCCCCGTACCCGTGGCGCTGTCGCAGAGCGCGGCGAAGACCATCGGCGTCCGGGTCGGCATGGTCCTGGAGACCACCGCCGGCCAGGCCATGACCACCGTGAAGGCGGAGGTCGTCGGTCTGTACGCCGCGAACGACGACGCCGAGGACTACTGGACCGACCACACCTGCCTCACCCGTGCCTGTCTCACCCTGACCCCGACCCATCCGCCGCAGTCGTTCTGGAGCACCGACGCCCTCGTCGGGCAGGAGTCCCTGGGCCGGCTCCACGAATGGGGCGAGACGGACACCGAGGACTTCTGGCGGATCCCGGTGGACACCGGAACGCTGCGGGCCGACCAGCTCCCGGCCACCGCCAAGGCCGTCGCCTCCTACGTGACCGGTCCGACAGCGGCGCGCCTCACCCAGGAGACCGGTCGCAGCGATCTGCGGATCACCTCCCACCTGCCCGAGCAGTTCACCCTTGCCGAGGCCCGGCGACAGGCCGCCGCACCGCTCGCCGCGATGGGCCCGGCCGGGGTCGCCGGAGTGGCGTTCGTGGTGTTCTGTCTGGCGGCCGGGCTCACCGGTGACCGGCGGGAGTCCGAGCTGCGGCTCCTGCTGGCCCGCGGCGGTTCCCGCGCGGGCATCGTGGGCCGGCTGCTCGCGGAGAACGCCGTCACCGTCCTGCCGGCCGCCGCCCTGGCGACGGCGCTCGCCGTGGTCCTGCTGCCGACCCCGCGCTCGGCGGGCACCCTGCTGGCCGCTTCGGCCGCCACGCTCCTGGCGCTGCTGGCCGTCCCCGTACGGGCCTTCGTGCTGCTGTCGCCGAAGCGCCCGCCGGGCCCCCGGCGGCGGCTGGTCGCCGAGCTGCTCGCGCTGGCGGCCACCGCGGCCGCCGTGTTCGAGGTCCGTTCGCGCGGGGTGGCCCCGGCCGGCGCCGGGGTGGACCCGCTGCTGGTGGCCGCCCCGCTGCTGCTCGCACTCTGCGGCGGCCTGCTGCTGGCCCGGCTCCAGCCCGCCCTGGTCGGGGCGCTGGCCCGGGCCGCCGGGCGGGGCCCCGGGCTGATCGGCTTCCTCGGGCTGGCGCGCGCCGCGCGGGGCACCGGGGGCCGGGCACGTCCGTCCGTACTGCCTCTGATCGCGATGCTGCTGGCCGTCACCACCGGGGGCTTCGGCGCCACGGTGCTGACGGGGGTGGCCGACGCCCGGTTCGAGGCGGCGCGCGCGGCAGTCGGCGGCGACGCGCAGCTCTCGGCGCCCGGCGGCACGCTCCCGGACTCCGTGACGGCGGCGGCGTCCGCGCTGCCCGGCGTACGGTCGTCCGTGAAAGTGTGGACCGACGACAACGTGTTCCTCTACGGCACCAAGACGGGCAGCACCCAGATCTCCGTGGTCGTCGCGGACCCGGTGGAGTACGCGAAACAGTCGGCGGCGGCCGGGGCCGGCCGGTTCGATCCGGCACTCCTGGCGGCCGGAGCCGCGGGCACCTCGGGCGCGACGGTGCCCGCGCTGATCAGCCGGGACCTCGCCGACGACGACACCTCCGGCTTCCAGCTGCGGCTCGAGAACGGCGGGGAGCTGAAGCTCTCGGTCGTCGGAGTGGTCACCGGTACCCCCGCCCGGCCCGGCACCAAGTACACCACCGTGGTGCTGCCCGCCGCCCAAGTGCTGGCCGCCGTACCGCAGATGGGCCTGCCCAACACCTGGCTCGCGATCGGTCCGGTCGACCAGCACCGGCTGGAGCAGGCGGTCCGCACCGCGGAGCCGGCGGCCGCCGAGGAGCTCTACCGCATCCGTACCAGCTCCGCCGCGGCCGCCGAACTGGGCTCCGACCCGCTCCAGCGCTCCGCCGAGCGGTTGTTCTGGGCCTCGCTGGCAGGAGCCGGGGGCTTCGCGCTGCTGGCGGTCCTGCTGACCCTGGTCCGGGCCGCTCCCGACCGCGCGGCGCTGCTCGCGCGCCTGCGCACCATGGGGCTGCGGCCCCGGCAGGGGATCTGGCTGATCCTGGTGGAGTCGGTGCCCCTGGCCTTGGCCGCCGCACTGGGCGGCGCGCTGCTCGCGGCGGGCGCCGTCGGGCTGCTGGGCCCGGCCGTGGACCTGTCCACGCTGGTCGGCACCCGGGTGCCGGCCGGTCTGCAGATCCTCGTCACGCCCGTACTGACCCAGGCCCTGGGCCTGGCCGTCCTCGTCGCGGGGGCCGTGCTCGCGGAGGCGGCGATCTCCGGCAGGCGACAGATCACGACCGAATTGAGAGCGGGAGACCAGCGGTGAACAGCGATCAGCCCACGTACGAGGAGCTGCGGCAGCAGGCCCTGGCCGCCGCCGAGCCCCGCCGGCACGGCGCGGACACGGCCATCGCCTGCGACCGCCTGGTGCGGATCTTCAGTACGGACGGGGTCGAGGTACAGGCCCTGCAAGGGCTGGAACTGACCGTGGCGCAGGGCGATCTGATGGCCCTGGTCGGTGCGTCCGGCAGCGGAAAATCCACCCTGCTGAACATCCTCGCGGGACTGGACGTGCCCACGGCCGGCACCGCCAGCGTCGGGGGCTACGACCTGCTGGAGATGTCGGCGCGCGACCGGCTGCGCTACCGGCGCGAGGCGGTCGGCTTCGTATGGCAGCAGACGGCCCGCAACCTGCTGCCCTTCCTGACGGCAGCGCAGAACATCGCCCTGCCGATGCAGTTGAAGGGCAGCCGGCGCGCCGCCGCCAAGCGCCACGCGGTGCGGACCGGCGAGCTGCTCGAAGCGCTGGAGATCGGCGATCTGGCGAACCGCCGCCCCGCCGAGCTCTCCGGCGGCCAGCAGCAGCGCGTGGCCATCGCGGTGGCGATGGCCAACGATCCGTCGGTGCTGCTCGCCGACGAGCCGACGGGCGAGCTGGACTCCGAGACGGGCGGGGCGATCTTCGAGGCCTTCCGCACCGTCAACCGCGAACTGGGAGCGACCGTGGTCATCGTGACCCACGACCCGCTCGTCGCGGGCGAGGTCCGGCGCACGGTGGCGATGCGCGACGGCCGCACCAGCAGCGAGGTGCTGCGCCGTACGGTCACCGACGAGCACGGCGCCGAGTCGGTGAGCGAGCGCGAGTACGTGATGCTCGACCGGACGGGGCGCGTACAGCTCCCGCAGAAGTTCCTGGAGGCCCTGGGCATGGAACACCGGGTGGCGGTGGACCTGGCCCCTGACCACATCGAACTGCGCCCGGACGACGCGCACGCCACGGCGGCGGACGGCGGCGATGGGCAGGAGTCGGCCTCGGGCTGAGACACGCGAGGATCCCGGTCCGGCCTCCCCGGAGCCGGGTTCAGCCCGTGCGTCGTTTCCGGGCCGCCTCGTCCGCCTCTTCGCGGATGTAGCGGAACATCCGGACCAGCGGCTCTCCGGGGAAGACCTCGCGGACGGGTTCGCAGTCCTGGAGCCGGAAGGGCGCGGGGTCGATCGGCGAGCTCCGGCGCGGCCAGCCATGTGGTGAGCGCCTTGGTCTCCGCGGTGGTGGGAGCGCCCGGGCCGGTGGCGCGCGAGGCCAGCCAGCCGACGCTGCCGCAGAAGTCGCTGCCCTCCAGCACGACGGGCCGGCCCCCGAGGAGGAGCACGCTGGCGTCGTCGTACCCGGTGACTTCTATGAGACCGAGGCCGTCGGGGACCTCGCAGACGACGACGGAATCAGTGGTCATGGGCCGAGTCTGCCAGAGTGCCGGCCGGGCGAGAGAAGGGTTTTGTGATGGCGACCGAACCGTGGGTGACCTGTCTGGTCAACGGCATTCTGTACAACGCGATGTTCCACAGCGACGGTTCGGCGCTCGACGACGATCTGGTCCGGCACTACGCCGTCGCCCTGCGGGTGAGCCCCATCAGCAGCGAACCGCTGCGCCGGCAGGCGGCGGGCCTGCGCGCGGCGGTCGCCTCCGACGAGGTGCTCGCCTCGACGTTCGAGGCGTATCCGGGGTGGCGCCCGTACGACGAGACCGAGTTCCGCGCGTTCCTGACCCGGCTCGCCGATGCCGTGGACGAGAGCGAGGACGGCACCGGCCCGGACGGACCCGATCGCCCCCCTGCCTCCGGTCTTCCTGATGCGCCGGGTCTCCCCGACGAGCAGGAAGCCCCTCGTCCGAAAGGTCTGCGCGCGCTCCTGCGCCGCCTGCGGTGAACCGGGAGGGGACCGGCCGCCGGCCCTGGGCGCCGGGCGCGTGCACCCGGTCCGCGCGGCGCGCCTCCCGGTGAACCTCCCGGCGCGCGTCACTTCCGTGGCCCGGGTGTCGTTAGGCGCTCGGGGTTGACTCGGGGGTCGAAGGGATGACGGAATGCGGCAGTTTCCTCTGGAGATGCACCACATGGCACCCGGCCGGGTCGTCGAGTGGCGGTTGCGGTCCACGGCCGGGGTGCAGTCCCCGGGCCCGGACGGCGTGGCGGACAGGAGGGCCTCCTTCAACCAGGACAAGCACTTCACCGTCGCCGAGGAGAGCCGCGCGGCCGACGACCCGACCGCGTCGTGGATCGCCGTCACCTTCGAGGTCGCGGGCCCGCTGGACGAGGACGCGCTGACCGGCTCGCTGCTGGCGTTCGTACGCCGCCACGAAGTACTGCGCTCCGAATTCCGGCGCCTGGCAGGGGAGTTGGCATGCGCTCCGATCCCCGCCGCCGAGCTGGCCCTGGACACCGTCCAGGTGGCCGACTTCGACCGCACCGAGGAACTGACCGGCTTCCTGGTGGAGCGGTTCAAGCGGAGCATCGACACGCTGTCCTGGCCGCTGTTCACGATGGGCGCCGTCCTGCGCGAGGACTCGGCGACCGTCTACCTGGCCCTCGACCACATCGTCTGCGACGGCATGTCGATGCCGATCGTGGTCCAGGAGGTCGAGCACGGCTACGAGGCCCTGCGTCGCGGCGAGTTGATCGATCCGGCGCCCGCGCCGAGCTATCTCGACTTCGCCGAGGAGCAGCGCGCCCGCTACCTCTCCATCGACGCGGACGACGAACGGCTCGGCTACTGGAAGGAGTTCATGGCGAGCGGCGACGGCGAGTTCTTCCCGCGCTTCCCGCTCGAACTGGGTGTGGAGCCGGGCCGGATGTACTCGATCGTGAACGAGGCCTCCCCGCTGCTGGACGCCGCCGAGGCCGAGGTCTTCGAGAAGGCGTGCCTGGCGGTGGACGGCAAGCCGTTCATGGGCGTGCTCGCCGCCGTCGCGGTCTGTCTGCGCGAGGCGGGCGGGCCGGGGGTCTACCGGGGGTTCATGCCGGTGAGCGAGCGCGGCCGGGCCGGGTGGGGCAATTCGGTGGGCTGGTTCGTCAACACCATGCCCATCGAGTTCGACGCCTCGCCGGGCCGGGACTTCGAGCAGGTCATGTCCTCGGTGCGGGCCGGGTTCAACGAGATGATCGGCCACATCGACGTACCGTTCGTGCGGGCCTGGGAGCTGCTCGCTCCCCGCGAGTTCGCCGCCCGCTCCTGGCCGTACCCGGTGAACTTCTTCTCGTACATCGACATGCGCAAGTGCCCGGGCGCCGAGCGCCACGAGGACTGGCGGCCCACCTCCCACGTGTGGTCGGCCCAGGCCAACGGCGCCTGCTCCTGGTTCCAGCGGGACGCGGACGGGCTGCACATGAACTCGATCTACTCGGACACTCCCGCCGCCCGCCGCACCATGGACGGTTTCCTTCAGGCCCTGCGTGAGACGGTCCAGGAGATCGCCCGCCACGGCTCGCTCCGCCGCCCCATCGCGCTGACCCCGCCGCGCCGGCCCGCGCGGACCCCGCTCGACGTGGCGGCGTTCGCCCGCCGCGGCTGACCCGGTCGCGTCCGGCGACGGCGGGCCTCAGAGGCGGGCCGCGCGGGCGCGCAGCAGGGCCTGCTCCCGGGCGTTGCGCGTGAGCGAGGCGGCGTGTTCGAACTCCGCCCGGGCCTCCGCCGGGCGGCCGAGCCGCTCCAGCAGGTCACCCCGTACGCTCGGCAGCAAGTGGTAGGAGCGCAGGGCCGGTTCCGCGGCCAGTGCGTCGACCAGGGGGAGGGCCGCCGCCGGGCCCTCGGCCATCGAGACGGCAACGGCCCGGTTGAGCTCGATGACCGGTGACGGGATCAGCAGGACGAGCCGCCCGTAGAGGGCGGCGATGGTCCGCCAGTCGGTGTCCTCGTAGCGGACGGCGTTGGCGTGAGCGCCGGCGATGGCGGCCTGGAGGGAGTAGGGGCCGGAACCGGCCCGGTGCAGGGCTTCGACGCCGCGACGGATCAACAGCCGGTTCCACTTGGACCGGTTCTGGTCGGCGAGCAGCACCGGCTCCCCGTCCGGGCCGGTGCGGGTGGCGATCCGCGAGGCCTGGAACTCCAGCAGCGCCGCCAGGCCGTGCACCTCGGGCTCCTTGGGCATCAGGCCGGCCAGGACCCGGGCGAGGCGCAGGGCGTCCTCGCACAGGGCGGGGCGGACGAGGTCGTCGCCGGCCGTGGCCGAGTAGCCCTCGTTGAAGACGAGGTAGATGACCTCCAGGACGGAGGCGAGTCGCTCTTCGCGGTCGGCTCCGTACGGGACCTCGAAGGGCACCCCCGCCTTCGCGAGCGCCCGCTTCGCCCGGACGATCCGCTGGGCGACCGTCGGTTCGGGGCACAGGAAGGCGCGGGCGATCTCCTGGGTCGTCAGGCCGCCCATCAGCCGCAGGGTCAGCGCGATCCGGGCATCGGTGGCGAGGACCGGGTGGCAGGCGGTGAAGATCAGCCGCAGCAGGTCGTCGTCGATGGACTCGGGGTCCGCGAGCGCACCCTCCTCCTCCGGCGGCGGGACGTCCTCCAGGGTGCGGCCCACCTCGGCGAGCTTGCGCGCGTAGGTCTCCTTGCGGCGCACGAGGTCGATGGCCCGGTGTTTGGCGGTGGCCATCAGCCAGGCCCCCGGCTTGTCGGGCACTCCGGAGGCGGGCCACTGTTCCAGCGCCGCGACCAGCGCGTCCTGGGTGATCTCCTCGGCGATGCCGACGTCGCGCACGATCCGGGCGACGCCCGCGATGATCCGCGCGGACTCGATCCTGAACACCGCTTCGACCGCTCGGGTCGTACTCACTGCCGTCACGGCTACCCATCAGAGCAGCCGTGACGAGGCAGGGCAAACGGCGCGCGCGGCGCGGACCGTCAGCTTCCGTCGAGCTGACGGAGCTCGGCTCCGACCGTCCAGTTCTCGGGGTGGATCTCCAGGAAGCGCTTGGTCCACTCCAGCGCCTCGTCCTTGTCCTTGCACTGCATGAGGGCGTACCCGCCGACGACCTCCTTGGTCTCGGTGAAGGGCCCGTCGGTGTAGCTGAGCTTTCCGCCGGACCAGGTGACCCGGGTGCCCTCGGAGGTGGGGAGCAGGCCGGCGGTGTCGAGCATGACCCCGGCCTTGGTGATCTCCTCCATCAGCGCGCCCATGCGGTCGTTGAAGTCGGCCGGGAAGGGGGTGTCGGGGGTGAGGTTCTGCTCGTCGATGCGGATGAGCGAAAGGAAGCGCGGCATGGTGACTCCTCGGTGGTGAAGGACGGGGGCCTTCCCCGCCTCTCACCCCTGCGTCGAACGGGAGACGCCGGGATCGACAGCTTCCCGGAAAAATCTTCGGAGATTTTCGGGACGCGCGCGGCGGTGGGGATTCCGGTCTCCGCCCCACCCGGAGCTACCGGTGAGTAGGATCGCCGGGTCCAGGCCCCTCCGAGAGGATCCCCGATGCCGCGCATGCCCTCTTCGCCGTTCCTCCTCGCCGGCCTCCTGGCCGGCGCGGCGGTGGCGCACGCCGTCGCCCCCAAGCAGTTCGACGCGACCGTGCCGCGCTCGCTGCCCGGCACCCCGCGCCAGTGGACGTACGCGAGCGGCGTGGCGGAGCTCGCGCTCGCGGCCGGGGTCGCGCACCCGCGCACCCGCCGGGTCGCGGCGCTGGCGACGGCGGCGTTCTTCGTCGGCGTGTTCCCCGCGAACGTCAAGATGGCGGCCGACGCCCGTCACCGCTCCCCCGCCGTGCGGGCCGTGGCCCTGGCCCGGCTGCCGGTCCAGGTCCCGCTGGTGCTGTGGGCCCGCAAGGTCAGCCGGAACGCGGCGGGCTGAGGCCACCGGGCGGGGCGGCCCGGCACCCGACCGGGACCGCCGCC
This sequence comes from Streptomyces sp. NPDC059957, assembly GCF_042730015.1. Classification (NCBI taxonomy): domain Bacteria; kingdom Bacillati; phylum Actinomycetota; class Actinomycetes; order Kitasatosporales; family Streptomycetaceae; genus Streptomyces; species Streptomyces sp. NPDC059957. Next base: position 35,612 of record NZ_JBHWMB010000026.1, read on the forward strand.
CCTGCGCCCTGCCACACCGCCACCCCTACGCCCCGGCGCCCGGCGTCAGCGGCTGTCGCCCGTCCAGTCCCAGTGACCGGGATCGGCGGCGCGACGGCGGTAGTGCGCCCGGCCGCCGGGCCCGTACCGCCCTATCTCCGTGGGGAGCCGGGCCTCTTCGGCGAGCTGCGGGCCGCTCCAGCCCGTGATGTCGAGCAGCAGTCCGTCGAGGGGACCGCCCACGAGCTCTCCGTAGGCGTGCCCCGGGAGCGGACCCGGGTCGGGGTCGTCGTGGTCGGCGCCGTAGACCCGGCGCCGGAGCATCCTGTCGTCCATACCGGTCAGCTTCACAGACGGCACTGACAACGGCCCCCGGCAGCGATGATGGGAGCCGTTCGGATCGCACGGCACACGAAGCGGAGCACCATCCATGGCACGTCGGGTACACCAGCCACTGGAGGACCAGGAGTTCGACTTCATCCTCGGCATGACGGACGGGCCGGTGCTTGCCTACTTCTGCGGGAGCTGGCCGAAGGCCCTGGAGCCCTGCCGCGCGATGGACACGGTCGTCGCCGCGCTGGCGCAGGAGTACGGGACCCGGCTGACGGCGGTGCGCGTGGACATCACCCGCTGCCCCGCCCAGACCAAGCGCTACGGGGTGACGGGGGCCCCGACGGCCGTCCTCATCACGGCCGGCGAGCCGGTGGCCACGCAGGCCGGGCCGATGACGGCCGAGGAGTTCCGCGAGTTCCTCGACGCCCGTCTCTGATCGAGGAAGCGTGAGCTTCAGTGCCGGGCGGCCGCTCCCAGGCGCTGGAACAGGGCCTCGTCCAGGTCCAGCCCGCGCTGCGCCTGGTTGATGGCCTGCGAGCTGTAGATCCCGGTCGAGCGGGCGGCCAGTACGGCCTCCCGCGAGGCCGCGATCACGCCGAGCCGCAGGTCCACGTACTGTTCGCGCGCGCCGTCGAACGCGGGGACCTTCCCGTCCGCGTCCTTGCGGTCCAGCCGGGCGTCCTCGCGGACCTTGGCCAGGACCTCGGGCGCGTACGGGCTGCCGTCGCCCTGCACGAGGCCGGGCTCCTCCAGCGCGGCGCGGCCCGCGGCGGCGACCTCGTCGAGCAGCCTGCGGTACTCCTCCTGGAAGCGGACCGGGTCGTCGCCGGAGATCTTCACCTTCCGGATGACGGCGGGCAGGGTCAGGCCCTGCAGCAACAGGGTGGTGGTGGCGACCACGAAGGCGATGAGCAGCAACTGGGGCCGGTACGGGGTGTCCTCGGGCAGGGTCTGGGCCGCGGCGACGGTGATCGCCCCGCGCATCCCGGCCCAGGCCAGCGCCACGCCGCTGCGCCAGCCGAGGCTCTCGTTGACCTTGAAGTCGGCGTCGGCCGAGGCCCGGGTGACGCGCTCCTTCATCTGCTCCCTGCGGCGGGGCGTCAGCTCCCTGCGGGGCCGCAGCGGGTTGGCCGGCTGCTCGGACTCCGGGGCGCCGAGCCGGTCCATCAGCCAGTCGAGCCGGGGCTTCTTCTCGGCTGCCCGCTGCGCGTCCTTGCGCAGTGAGGCGATGAGCGGGGCGACGAACACCATGCGCGCCACGATCACCAGGGCGGAGGCCGCGAGGCCGATGAGCAGGGCGCGCCAGGCGCTGAGCCCGTCCGCGGCGACCTGGTCGAGGAGGCCCTTCAGGCCGAGCCCCATCAGGAGGAAGATCGCGCTTTCGAGCAGGAAGGCGAGGGTGCGCCAGTTCATGGCCTCGGCCAGCCGGTCCTGGGCGCTGAGGAAGCGCGGGGCCTGATGGCCGGTGACCAGGCCCGCGACGACCACCGCGAGGACTCCCGAGGCGTGGAACTCCTCGGCCGGCAGGAAGGCGACGAAGGGGACGACGAAGGAGATCGCCGTGTTCAGCAGGCTGTCCCCCAGCAGCGCCCGGACCCGGACGTTGACGAGGCCCACGACGAGGCCGACGGCGGTGGCCAGGGCGACGGAGAAGAGGAAGTTCCCGGCGACCCCGGCCAGGGAGACGGTTCCGGCCATGGCGGCGATCGCGGAGCGAAGCAGCACCAGGGCGGAGGCGTCGTTGACGAGTCCCTCGCCCTCCAGCATGGTCAGCAGCCGCGACGGGAGGCCGAGCTGTTTGCCCATGGAGGTCGCGGCGACCGCGTCGGTGGGGCTGACCACGGCGCCGAGGGCGAAGGCTGCGGGCCAGCCGAGGCCGGGCATGAGCCAGTGGAAGAGCCAGCCCGCGCCGAGGGTGGTGACGGCCACGAGCAGGACCGCGAGACCGCTGATCGCCTTGATGTTGCGGCGGAAGTCCGACGCGGGCATGTTCACGGCCGTCGAATAGAGCAGGGGTGGCAGCACGCCCGCGAGGACCCACTCCGGCTCGATGGCGAGGGCCGGCACGCCCGGTACGAAGCTGAGGGCGATGCCGACGACCACCAGGCTCAGTGGGGCGGCGAGGCCGAGCCGCTTCGAGAAGGCGGCGACGGCGACGATGCTGCTGACGCCGACGATCGAGACGAGGGTCATTTCCATGCGCGGTACAGGGCCTCAGGGGTGCTCGGGGACGATTTGTCCACCGTACGCCCAGGGGTTTCACCGCGTCAAAAATTGAGCGACTCAACCTTTGACGCGGCCCCCCGTCGCCCTCACTCGGCGGGCGCCGCCCGCGGCAGCAGTGCGACCGCCTGCCGCTCCAGCGCCAGCGCGCCGTCCACCAGCTCGGCGCAGGCACCGAAGAGCTCCCGCCGTCCCGCGGCGTCCGCCTCGGGGTCCGCCGTACGGGCCAGCTCCGCGAGCCGCGACCACTGCCGCCCGGAGTCGCGGAAGAGCCCGGCCGCGTCCGCGTGCCCGGCGAGGTCGAGGAACTCCGCGTACAGCGGCCGGGTGGCGCCCGGGGCCGTCCACTCCTCCTCCAGGCAGGCGTACAGCCGCTGCGTACCGAGCGCGAAGGCTTCGGGCGCGGCGAAGCGGCGCTCCCAGCCGGTCTTGGTGCCGGCGTCGCGCAGCTGCGCGGCGAACTTCTCCATGCCGGAGAAGCCGAAGTTGACGTCGAAGTGGTTGCCGAGCACCGGCCCGGTGAGGCGGGAGACCGTGGCGGCGATCGCCGCGTCCAGGTCGGGTTCACCGGCGGGCTTCCCGGTGGTCACCACCATCTGGTGGCGGCCCTTCTTGTGTCCGGACCAGGCCGCGCCGAACTCCTCCCGGCCGATCGCGTACGCGCTCCCGGCGCCGTCCAGACCGGCGGCCGGGTCGTCGACGTAGTAGGTGTCCCCGTCGTAACCGACCACGGTGACCACGTACGGATCGGCGGCGGCGAGTTCTGCCATCGGGGCGGGGCCGTGCCAGGGCAGGGCGGACCGGTCGACGGTGCAGAACACCGGGGCCCCGGCGTCGAGTGCGGCCTCGACCCGGTGCCAGCGGGGCTTGGCGCTGCGCGTGGCCTCGTAGGGGATGCGCAGGCGGCCGAGGGCGACCTGGACCCAGGGGTCGGGGTGGGCCTGGGCGACGATCGTCGGCATCGGCGGCCGGCCGGCGTACTCGAACACGAAGTACATGAAGCCGATGCCGCCCGCCAGGCCCGCGACCAGGGCCTCTTCGTGCACGCTGCCGAGCGCGTGCCGGATCAGCGTGGCCTCGCGGTGGCGTCCGGGGGCGAAGTCTTCATATACGTGCGCAGTCATGCGGTCAGCGTAGCCGCGCCGCGGACCGCCGACTGCGACCCGACTTCCTGTACAGTTGTCCAGGAAGTCGGAGAGGCCGCTCTCCGCTCGCCCCGCCCCCAGGGAGGTGGCCGTGCACACGGTCGCAACGATCCTCATCGGCCTCGTCGCCGCACTGCACGCGTACATCCTGGTCCTGGAGATGTTCCTGTGGCAGCGACCGCCCGGCCGCGCCCTGCACGGCTTCGACGCCGACACGGCCCGCCTGACCGCCCCGCTCGCCGCGAACCAGGGTCTCTACAACGGATTCCTCGCCGCCGGCCTGGTCTGGTCCCTCGTCATCGACTCGCTCGCCACGCAGATCTTCTTCCTCGTCTGCGTGATCGTCGCCGGGGTGTACGGGGCCGCGACCGCCAACCGCCGCATCCTCTTCGCCCAGGCCCTGCCCGGCGCCCTCGCCCTGGGCGCGGCCCTGCTCGCCGGATGACCTCCGGCGAGCCGGGCGCGCAACCGCCCGGCGGGCCGGGGCAGGACGCCACCCCCCGCACCGACCCCCGCACCGCCCGGACCAGGGCCCGGCTGCGCGAGAGCCTCCTCGCCGAGTGCGCGGACCGGCCGCTCGCCGAGGTCAGCGTCTCGGCCGTGGTCCGCCGGGCCGGCGTCGGCCGGGCCACGTTCTACCTGCACTACGAGGACCTCACCGCGCTCGCGGTGGACGCGTGCGCCGACGTCGTGCACGCCGCGGTCGACGCCCTGCACGCCTGGCAGACGGACCCGTCAGCGCCTCCCCCGGCCCGGCCCCCGGCCGCGCTGGCCGCGTTCCTGGGCGACGCGGCCGACCGGGCCCCGCTCTACCGCACCCTGCTCCTGCCGGGCGGTGGCGGCCCGCTCGGCGAACGCCTGTACCGGGAGCTGCGCGAGCGCAGCCGGGCCGAGCGCGCCGCGGTGGGCGCCCCGCGCCCCGAGCTGGTCGCTTCGGCCGTGGCGGCCACCTTCACCGCCGTGCTGGCGGACTGGCTGCACGGTGATCTCCCCGCCGACCTGGCGGACCCGGCCGGGCTGGCGGACCGGATCTGGCTGCTCCTCGTAGCCCTGCACCGGGCGGGGTGATCCCCTCAGGTCGGCCCCCTCGTTCTCCCCGCACGAGCCCTCCGCCCCGTTGAAGAGCATGCACACCGGCCCTGCGAGCAAGGCGAGGCCGGTCAGGGTGCCGAGGGCGACGGCCAGGTCCTGAAACCGCCCGCGCCCAGGAGAACGCACCGTGGTCAAGGGGCATCCCCCGCCGCGCCCAGCCCGGTCTCGGCCATGACCCGGGTGACGGTGTCCTCCAGCGAGTGCTCCGCCTCGATGACGCTCTCCCAGTCGCCGGGCAGCAGGTCGAGGGGCCGGTACCACTCGCGCATCTCCGCCTCGCCGTACTCCCCCGCCTGCGGCTTTCCCGCGTGCCGCCGCAGGGTCTCCTCGAAGGGCACGTCGAGGTAGTAGAAGTGCGTCGGCCCGCGGTGGGCCCGGCGCAGCGCGTCGAGCATGGGGCCGTAGCGGTCCGCGTAGAGGATTCCCTCGACGATCACGTGGAAGCCGTGGTCCAGCGCGTAGCGCGCGACGCTGCCGATGAGTCCGATGTTCGCCGCGCCGGGGGTGTCCCGCTCGCGCAGCACGACGCGGCGCAAATTGTCCTGGCCCACGAGCGCGAGGCCCCGCCCGTGGCGGTCGCGGATGCCCTCCGCCACCGAGGACTTGCCCGCGGCGGAGTTGCCGCGCAGGACGATCAGCCGGGTGTCCGGCGTGCCGGTCATCATCCGGCCCACGCTACCCGTCGGCCCCGGACGCGCGTGGGCCCCGCCGGAAGATCCGGCGGGGCCCACCTCACGGGCAGGGCTCGTGAAGCGGCGTTAGAGGGTGACCACCCGCTCCGCCTGGGGCCCCTTGGGCCCCTGCGTGACGTCGTACTCGACCTTCTGCCCCTCGTCCAGCGCCTTGAAGCCGCTGGACTGGATGGCGGAGAAGTGCACGAACACGTCGGGACCGCCGTCGTCCTGCTGGATGAAGCCGAACCCCTTCTCCGAGTTGAACCACTTCACGATGCCAGTTGCCATCTGTACTGATCCTTCACAACGTTCCACCGGCCGCACACACGGCCGGACCCGATCCTGCCCATTGATCGGGTCGAGCACACGCCAAGCGCGGCCAACCGGGGTGCTTCCGGGTATTCGAACCTTTCTCCGTCCCATCCGCGAATCGGGGTAGCAGGCCTGACCGGCGACTGTTCACGCACTGCCGTCCGCGGCGGGCAACGACGCGGCGGATCGAGGCCGAGGGGCTGCCGCGGCACCTCGCCGCGGTCCGCTGACCCGGCAGCCGAGGCAGTCGGCGTGACCGGTGTGCGCGGCGGTGTCGCGGACCCGCCAGTCCCATCGGCTCTCCGGGCGGGGACCGCTCGGCTTGCCCCAGCCCGCGAGGTGCAGGATCCAGGTGGTGATGCCCGCCGCCACGACGACCCCCAGGCCGATCCAGATGCCGGGGGTCCAGGAGGCGCACAGGGCCGCACCTGCGGCCGTACTTCCCACCAGGGCGATCGCGGTGCCGGTCCAGCCCGCCACGGTGTGGCCGAGGTCCACGTGGCCGTGAGCGCTCATCGTTCTCCCCTGCTTCGTCGGTTCAGTAGGCTCGAAAGGCGTTCTCTTACGGAGAAAGCCATTTATCTCACGAGCTAAGTAACTTAGATGCTAAGGAGTAACCGCGTGCAGGGCAAGCCCCGCCCCGCGGCCACGGTCCAGGAGGCGATCTCGCGCATGGACCGGTACGTCGCTCTCGGTATCGTCGGCCAGCAGGAGGTGGCGCAGCTCCTGGGGCTGAACGTCACCGACCTGACCTGCCTCGGCCACATCCTGGGAGCCGGACAGGACCCGCTCGGCGCGGGCGACCTCGCCGAGCTCACCAACCTCACCACCGGCGCGGTGACCGGGGTGCTCAACCGGCTGGAGCGCGCCGGGTACGCGAGCCGGCAGCCCGATCCCGCCGACCGGCGCCGGGTACGGGTGGTCGCGGAGCCGGCCGCCGCCGCGCGGATCTTCGCCGTCTACGAGCCCTTCTACGCCCGGCTCGGCGCGGTGTTCGCCGAATACACCCCGGACGAGATCGCCGTCATCGCCGACTGGTTCGGGCGGGCGACGGCCGAGGTCACCGCCCATCTGGACCGGGTGCGGGCCGGGGAACTGGGGCCGGTGACCCCGTGACCCCGATGGTAAAATTTGCCTTTTGGCGACGTTCGCGTCGCACTCCCGATCATCTTGTGCGTCTCACGGAAGGTTCTGCATGAAGAACCCGTCACCTCATGGGCGCTTCGGCATCAAGCCCGGAGCGAAGGCAGGCCCGAAGGGCGGTGCGAAGGGCGGCGGGAAGACCCCCCGGACCCTCGGCCCCCAGGGCGAGTACTCAATGCCCCGGACGACCACGCCGGCGCTGCCGCCGGTGGAGTCCTTCTCGGAGCTCGGCCTGCCCCCTGAGCTGGTGACGACGATGGCCGACCAGGGGGTGGCGGAGCCGTTCCCCATCCAGGCGGCGACCCTCCCCAACTCCCTGGCGGGCCGTGACATCCTGGGCCGCGGGCGGACGGGCTCGGGCAAGACGCTCGCCTTCGGCCTGGCCATGCTGGCCCGTACGGCGGGACAGCAGGCCGACCCGAAGCGGCCGCTCGCGCTGGTCCTCGTACCGACCCGCGAGCTGGCGCAGCAGGTGACCGAGGCCCTGGCCCCGTACGCGCAGGCCCTGAAGCTGCGCATGGCCACGGTCGTCGGCGGCCTGTCGATCGGCAAGCAGACGGGCGCGCTGCGCACCGGCGCCGAGATCGTGGTGGCCACCCCGGGACGGCTCAGCGACCTCATCGGCCGGCGCGACGTGCACCTGGAGCGCGTGAAGATCGTGGTCCTCGACGAGGCCGACCAGATGTGCGACATGGGCTTCATGCCGCAGGTCACCGAGATCCTCGACCAGTGCCACCACGCCGGCCAGCGGATGCTGTTCTCGGCCACCCTGGACCGCAATGTGGACCAGCTGGTCCAGCGGTACCTGAAGGACCCGGTCGGCCACTCCGTGGACCCGCAGTCGGCCTCGGTGTCCACGATGGACCACCACGTGCTGCACATCCACGCGGCCGACAAGGTCTCGGCCGCGACCGAGATCGCGGCGCGCGAGGGCCGGGTGCTGATGTTCCTGGACACCAAGCACGGCGTCGACCAGTTCGTGAAGCACCTGCGGGCGATGGGCGTGCGCGCGGAGGGGCTGCACAGCGGGAAGTCACAGCCGCAGCGCACCCGGACGCTCGGGCAGTTCAAGGACGGCCTGCTGAACGTCCTGGTCGCCACCAACGTCGCCGCGCGCGGCATCCACATCGAGGACCTCGACCTCGTGGTCAACGTGGACCCGCCGGCCGACAGCAAGGACTACCTGCACCGGGGCGGCCGCACCGCGCGGGCCGGCGAGTCCGGCAAGGTCGTCACCCTGGTCACCCCGAACCAGCGGCGCGACATCGTCCGGCTGATGGCCGACGCCAAGATCCGGCCGACCATCACCCAGGTCCGCTCCGGCGAGGCCGCGCTGAGCCGGATCACCGGCGCGAAGGCCCCCTCCGGCGTGCCGCTGGCCGGCGCCGCGGCCACCGACGCCAAGGGCCGCCCCTCGGGCTCGGACCTCGGCTTCCGCGGGATCGGCACCCGGCCCGGGCGTCCCGGCAAGGGCAAGGAGTCCCGCAAGACCATCGAGGCCCGGCAGGCCGCCGAGGCCCGTGCGGCGGCGCGGGTGCGCCGCGGCACGAAGTAGGAAGCAGGACGACGGGGCGCGCAGCAGTACGACGGAGGGCCGGGACCGCGGGTGCGGTTCCGGCCCTCCCCCGCGTCCCGGGGTCACGCGTTCAGGCGGCCCGCCGCAGCAGCCGCTGCGCCGCCGCGTTGCGGACCCGGCGGGTCCGGGCCTCCGCGGCGAGCAGGCGCAGGGCCTCGTCGTCGTGCAGCGACTGGGCCGCCGTGCGCTGACACCAGTCGGAGGCGGCGAGGAGTTCCGCCGCGGACCAGGGCTCGCCCCGCGTGACGGCCTTCAGCAGGGTCCACTCGCGCAGTCGGCGGGCAGCGAAGGTGCGGCCTGCGAGGGCGGATCCGACGGCCTGCGCCCAGGCCGGAAAGGCCTCGTCGGCGAGCAGCCCGGCCGCCCGCCGGTCGAGGTGCGTGACCACCGCGCTCTCGGCCATCACCAGGTCCGGGTCGCGCAGGACGGCGGCCACGGCCTCGGCTTCCGCGGGCTGACCGGACACGGCTGCCAGGGACTCCAAGTGCCGGGCGTAGCGCCAGTGCTCGGCCGGCGTGTTCACCGTCATCGTGCCCGTCGTCCCCTCGGTCCGGCGCTCCGGGCCGCCTCGGCGTATCTGGTACTCGCTTCTCCCCATGCCGACATTCCACACGACACCGGTGAACGCCACGTTGTCAGGGTGTCATCGAGCCCGTACGAGACGGCAACTGCGCGGCCACCGACGGCAGTCGGCCCCCATCTACGCAGGTCACGGGACCATCACGTGATCCCGGTCCGGCTTGTGCGGCATCGGTGACGCCCTGTGAGATGGGTTCGGGGCAAGAAACATGGGCGGGGGCCTGATATGACGGAAGCGGCGGAGTTCCTCACGCGACCGCGCGCGGACATCCACGAGCGCGACCACAAGCGCCGCCAGAAGCGCGACCGGAACCATGGCCAGAGCCGCGAGGGCCGCGACGCCGCCTTCCGGGCCGACCAGCGCCGTTGGCACGCCGGACGGCTGGCCGTCGGAGCCGCAGCCGCCCTGGTCCTCGCCGGTGTCACCGCGTGGCTGGTGACCGCGCCCGACGAACGGACCGCGGGCGAGCCCGGCTCGTCCTGCTCCGCGCCGTGTCCGGCTCCCCCGGGGTGACGGCCGGGACCATGGTCCCGGCCGGGTCGCGCCGGGCGGCCCTCAGCCCCCGTGGCTCTCGTAGCCGCCGGAGCCCTGGTCGTTCGCGTGCCCCTGCTCCGGGAGCGGGGCGCCCGTCTCCAGGAGGGTCTTGAGGCTGGACGCGAGCATCGGCCAGGCGCGCCCGCACATGCCGATGAGGGTGCCGCCCGGTTCGAAGCCCTCGTGGTGGATGGTGAGCCGGGCCAGCGTGTCACCGACCGGCTCGATCTCGTACGTCACCTTCGTGCGCCGCTCGCGGGCCAGCTTGGTGCGCAGTTCCTCCCCGATGCCCACGGAGGCGGCCCACTGCGGGGTGAAGGTGTGCCAGGTGTAGGAGAGCAGCCGCTCCGGTACGCATTCCAGCACCACTTGCTCCGGATCGCTCGTCCGCGCCCCGCGCTCGACCCAGTCCATCGTCGAGCCCACCCGCCAGTCGGTCTCGAAGTCGAGTCCCCAGTAGCGGCGGGTGAACGCGGGCTCGGTCAGGGCCTGCCACACCCGCGCGGGGTCGGCCTGGACGTACACGGTGTAGGTGATCGCAGTCTCGCTCATCCCCTCATGCTGCGGGACCGGGGCCCGCGGACCGGGGATTGAGCCGCTCTGCGCTCACCAGTGGCAGCCCTCCGCTGGGAGTTCCGTCGGCGGGGTGCGGGGCGGCGACGGGAGGGACAGGTGGGCGCGGGCGCCGTGCACGGCGGCGAGTTCCTCGTGGCCCGCCGGACCCCAGTCGCTGAGTTCGCGGACCTGGTCGGGGGTGGCCAGCAGCCGGGCGTACGCCGGGTCCGGGCCCGGGGGCAGCGCCGTGAGCCGGGCCGCGGTGCGCGGGTGAGCGCCCTGGTCCGCGTACCGGTACCCGAGCGGGAGGGCGGCCGCGGTGCGGCCCGCCGTCGGGGGCGGGAGGTGGACGGCGCCGGTGGCGCGGGCGACGAGGAGCAGGACACGCCCGTCGGGGGCGAAGAGCCAGCCGGCGGGGTCCCGTGGCGTCAGGTGCGCGGGGACGGCGCCCGGGTGCCAGGTGCCGTGCAGCGGGGTGCGGCGGCTGCGCAGGACGCCGAGCCGGTCGAGCGCGGTGGGGGTGGTGGGGCGGCCGTCTTCCAGCAGGGCGGCGCCGCCTCCGTTGATCCGGGCCCGCAGCGCGGACAGGGCGCGGCGGGCGTCCCCCGCGTCCATCAGGGCGGGCAGTTCGGCCGGCTCGGCGAAGTGGATGCCGGTGATCTCCTGTGCGGGGAGGCGGACGGAGTCGATGCGGTCCCGGGTCCAGGTGCCGCCGTCGAAGACGTGCAGGATCTCGCCGGGGAAGCGCATCCCGGGCGGCATGCCGGGTGCGTCGGCCGGGATCCAGTCGACGGCGAGGCCGCGCGGGTAGCGGCCTTCGACGCCGAGCTCCTCGTACATCTCGCGGGCGGCCGCCGCGGCCGGTGCCTCACCGGCGTCCACCGCGCCGCCGGGCAGCAGCCGGTCGGGGCGGTAGTCGACGCTCTGGACGAGGACGCGCCCGTCGGCGTCGGTGACGAGGACGACCGCGCCCGTCCAGAGCGTGGCGCGGGAGGCCCCGTACTCCTCCGGGGTCATCCACGTGCCCGGACGTGCGGCCGGGGCGGGGGCCTCGGACTGGCCGCACGTCCGGGCCTCGGGTGCGGCCGGGGATCCGTCCGTGTCCTGCGTCACGTCCTCGTCGGTCAGCTGCGGCATCGGACTCCATTCACCGTAGGGGCCTCTCGGGGGCGTCGTGCGGTCCCCTCGCGCGGGCGTCGCAGGGTTTCCGCGGGCCTCGCGGGGGCGTTCCGCACGGGTGGACCCGCGGGCTGTGCAACAGCGCGGACGGCCCACGGGTTACGGAGATCCACACATTCCCCTTTGCCACCCCTATACCTCCTTATTACCTGGTTACACGGATCTTGCTACGTTCCCCGGGCGGACTGGCGGCATGAAAACCGCCGGTCCGACCACGTCACCGGAGCGAGGAGAGACCCGACCATGCGACGCGCACCCCGTACGGGCACCCCGGCGGCCACCGGCAAACGGTGGACCGTCCCGGGCGTGGCCGGCGTGGCCGGTGGCGTCGCGGTCCTCGGCTTCGGTGGGCTGTACGCCGCGGGCCTGCTGCTGGCGGGCGACGAGGTGGCCTCCGGTACGAAGGTGCGCGGCATCGACATAGGCGGGATGAGCCGCGCCGAGGCCCGGCAGACCCTGAACCGTGAGCTCGGCCCGTCCGCCGCGGCCCCGCTGGACTTGCGGATAGGAGAGCGGACCGAGCAGGCGCAGCCGGCGACGCTCGGCCTGTCCCTGGACACGGGCGCCACCGTCGACCGGGCGGCCCGCTCCGGTTCCGGTCCCGTCAGCGTGATCGGCCGGCTGTTCTCTTCCGGTGATCCCGACGTGGAGCCCGTGGTCCGGCTCGACGAGAAGGCGGCCCGCGCCGCCCTGGACGGACTCGCCGCGAAGACCCGGCAGGAGGCCCGGGAGGGCTCGGTCTCCTTCGAGAAGGGCAAAGCCAAGGTGGTGGCCCCGGTCATCGGTACCGACCTCGACGTGGACGGCTCCCTCGGCGTCCTGCGCTCCTCGTACGCCCGTACCCCGGAGGGGAAGACCGCAGGGCCGGTCGTGCTCCCCGTCCGGAGCACGGAGCCCCGCATAGGGCGGCAGGAGACGGAGCGGGCGCTCAAGGAGTTCGCCCGGCCGGCGGTGTCCGCGCCGGTCACCCTGACCGTGGAGGGCAAGCGCATACCCGTCGGCCCGGCCGTCCTCGCCAAGCACCTCACCCTCAAGGACGACGGCCGAGGCCGCCTCGCGCCCGGCCTCGACGCCAAGGCACTGCTCGCCGACCCGGAGCTGGCCGGGCCGTTGCGCCGGGCCGCGCCGGGACCCGTGGAGGCGAAGCTGCGTACCGACTCCGCCGGCGCGGTCTCCGTCGCCGAGGAGGGCCGGGCCGGACGCCGGGTCGCCGAGGAGGGCCTGTCCGCCGTCGTGCTGCCGCTGCTGACGCGGGCGGGCGCGGCGGAGCGCATGGGCGAGGTCGCCACGGAGGAGGTCCGGCCGAAGCTGACGGGGAACACGGTCGGGCAGCTGGGCATCAAGGAGGAGGTGTCCTCCTTCACGGTCGACTTCGAGAAGGCCCCGTACCGTACGACGAACATCGGGCGGGCCGCGGAACTGATCAACGGCTCGCTCGTACTGCCCGACGAGACCTGGAGCTTCAACCGGCGCGTCGGCGAGCGCACCAAGGAGAACGGCTTCGTCGACGGCCTGATCATCAACAACGGCCAGTACGAGAAGGCCGCGGGCGGCGGGGTCTCGGCGGTGGCCACCACCGTCTTCAACGCGATGTTCTTCTCGGGGGTCAAGCCCGTGGAGTACGGGGCGCATTCCTTCTACATCGAGCGCTACCCGGAGGGCCGCGAGGCCACCGTGGCCTGGGGCAGCCTGGACCTGCGCTTCGCCAACGACTCCGGCAAGGCCCTCTACATCCAGGCCGAGGCGACCGACACCTCGATCACCATCACCTTCCTGGGCACGAAGCGGTACGACGAGATCCGCGCGGCCAAGGGTCCGCGGACGAACGTCAAGCCGCCCGCCACCCGTGCGGACAGCGGCCCGAAGTGCGAACCGCAGTCCCCTCTGGAGGGCTTCGACGTCGCCGTCGACCGGGTGTTCGTGAAGGGCGGCCAAGAGGTCAAACGGGAGACGATGAAGACCCGTTACACGCCGAGGGACAGCGTGACCTGCGGCTGAGTCCTCCTGTCGGGGAGCCCGGACCACCCGTGCGGGTGAGCGGGTGCGGGTGAGCGGGCGTTCGTCGGGCAGGGTGGGCGGATGGAGTCGCGCCGGGGACCGAGGGTGCCCCTGATCATCGTCGCGCTGGCCGTGGCGGCCGGGTGTGTGACCGGATGTGTGACCGTGTCCCCGGCCGCCGGGCCGGGGGCCGTTCCCGGGGCCGGAGCACGGCCCGCGCCGGCCGGGGTACGGACGGGCCTGCCGGGACCGGCGGCCGAGGCCTGGCCGCTGGGGGCGCTGCCCGAGGTCGTGCAGGACGCGGATCCGGTGCCGGAGGAGCCCCCGAACGCCTTGCCCGGGGCCGCCGTTGCTCCGCGACCGGCCGCGCCCGCGGCTCCCGCCGCCCGGGCGCGCAGCCGGGTGAAGCCCGCCGCGCCGCGGCACCGGCCGGAGCGGCCCCGGCGTACCGCTGCGAAGAAGCCCGCGGCTCCTGCCGCGAAGCCCCGCGGCTCCCGGCCCGCGCCGAACCGGTCGTACGACATGGCGCCGCTGTGCGCGGCGGCCCGCGGGAGGGTGGACCCGGCCATCGTGGCACTGTGCCGCTGAGCGCGCTGTCCCCGGCGCCGTTCCTCACGCTGTGCCGCCCACCGCGCTGCCACTGACCGCGTGGCGCTGCCGGGTCCGGGAGGCGGGATTCGCTTGGATGGGCCCGGCGGACCCCGACCGGGGCCCTCCAGCCTCCACCTCCAGGAGTGGCCATGGCGAAGATCGCCCTGTTCGGCGCGACCGGCACCGTCGGATCCCGGGTGCTGCACGAAGCACTCGGTCGCGGGCACGAGGTCACGGCCGTCGTGCGCGATCCCGCGCACTTCGCCGAGTCCGAAGCCAGCTCCGCGGACGTCGCCGTCGTCCGCGGCAACGTCCTCGACCCGGCGTCCGTGACCCAGGCCGCGGCCGGGCAGGACGTGGTGGTCAGCGCGTACGGTCCCGGCTCCGGGGATCCCGGCACCCTCGTCGGCGCGGCGAAGGCGCTGATCGGCGGTGTGCAGGCCCTCGGTGCGGACGGGCCCCGGCCGCGCGTGGTCACCGTGGGCGGCGCGGGCTCCCTGCGCACCCCCGGCGGACCGAAGGTCTGGGACCAGGCCGGGATTCCGGCACCGATCGTCGCCGTCATGCACGCCCACGGGGACGCCCTCGACTTCCTGCGGACCGTTCCGGTGGAGGAGGTCCACTGGACCAACCTCAGCCCCGCCGCCACGATCGAGCCGGGCACCCGGACGGGCGCGTACCGACTGGGGCTCGACGACCTGGTCGTGGACGAGAGCGGAAACAGTCTGATCTCCACGGAGGACTTCGCCGTCGCGCTGCTGGACGAGATCGAGCGCGACGCGCACGCGGGCAGGCGGTTCACCGTCGGGTACTGAGATATTCGCTGTTCCGGGCCCGTTCCGCCTCCCTAGAGTGACCGTGCACCAGCCTCGGCCCGCAGGGAGCGGATCATGCGCACGCACTACCCCCGGACCCCGCACCTGCCCTGGTCTCCGGGTGCGACGTCCGACGACGTGCGGACCACCGGGCCCGGCATGCTGGCCGGGTTCGCCGGGCGCGAGGTCGTGGTCACCGAGAAGCTCGACGGCGAGAACACCACCCTGTACACCGACGGCCTGCACGCGCGGTCGCTCGACTCGGGCCACCATCCGTCGCGGGCCTGGGTCAAGGGCCTCCAGAGTCGCATCGGCCCCGGAATTCCCGCCGGTTGGCGGGTGTGCGGGGAGAACGTCTACGCCCGGCATTCACTCGCGTACGAGGAACTCGACGCGTGGTTCTACGGGTTCTCGGTATGGGACGGCGACCACTGCCTGGACTGGGACCGGACCGCGCTCTTCCTCCGCGGACTCGGGGTCCCGGGACCGCGCGTCCTGTGGCGCGGCGTCTTCGACGAGCGGGCGCTGCGGCGCCTGCGGCTCGACACGGCGCGGCAGGAGGGGTACGTCGTCCGCACGACGGCCGGCTTCGAGCGCGCCGACTTCGGGCGCCGCGTGGCCAAATGGGTGCGGGGCGGGCACGTGCAGACGGATACGCACTGGATGTACGCCCAGGTGGTGGCGAACGGGCTCGGTCCGGCGGCCGCCCTCTGGGACGTCCGGTCGGGCGCGGATCCGGACGCGGCCGGGCTGCTCCGCGCGGTGGGGGCGGACACGGCCGTCGACGCGGCGGGAGTCGAGGCACTGGTCGCCGAAGTCGCGGACCGCATCGACGGGTTGAGCGTGCGCAGGTCCGGCGAGGACCGTCTGGCCGGAGTCCTGGCGGCGGCCCTGCACGGCGTCCCGCGAGGCGCGCTCGCATCCCGGCTGGCGGCGGGGCCGCTCGGGATGGCCACCGCACGGCGCGTCGCGGACCTGGTCGGGCTCTACCCGGCACTGCGCAGGCCCTTCCCCTACCCGGACACGGAACGGCGGGCCGGGCTCGTACGGATGGCCGAGGCGGCCGATCTGGGCGTGCTGCACGCGCTGGCGGGGGCGGTCTCCGGGTCCGGCGGTCCTGTCGGGTCGCCCGGGGCCGGCGAAGGGGGCGAGGTCGGCGAGCGGGGTGACGGGTCCGGCGAGTGCGTGGAGTGGTCCGCGCTCCACGCCGAGGAGGCGGGGCTGCTCGGGCCCGCACCGCTGGAGCCGCTGCGGGTCGGGCTTCGAGACGCCCTTGCCGCAGCCGGCATAGGTGATGGCGATGCCGGCAGCGGCGACGCCGCCGACCGCTGCTGGGCCGAAGCGCGCCTCGCCTACGGCCAGGGCAAATTGACCGGCGCCGAGGAGGCGGTCGCGGCGACCTGGCGGTGGCGCGACGGCGCCTCCTTCCCCCGGCTGGTGCAGCTCTGCGGACCCTCGGGCAGCGGGAAGAGCACGTACGCCCGGGACCTGCCCGGGGTGGAGACCTACATCAGCCTCGACGACCTGCGCGGCGCCAGGGGTTCCCGGGCGGACCAGCGGGACAACGCGGACGTGCTCCGCGAGGGCCTCGACCGGCTGGACTCCGCGCTCGCCTCGGCCGCGCGCCGAGGGGGCACGGTGGTCTGGGACGCCACCTCCCTCACGGCCCAACAGCGCGGCCTGGCCGGCTCGGTCGCCCGTCGGCGCGACGCGCTCGTCACCCACGCCGTACTGCTGGTCGAGGAGGCGGAGCTGATGCGCCGCAACTCCGCGCGTGCGCACGCGGTGCCGGAGCCGGTGCTGGCGGCGCAGCTGCGCCGGTTCGCTCCGCCGTATCCAGGTGAGGCTCACCGCACGTGGTACATCGGGGCGGGCGGCACCGTCGAGGACACGGCGGGGACGATCGGTGCGCCGACCCGTACGGCGGCCTTCACGACGTCTCGTACGGCGACCTGCGGGGAGGGCTGATGCTGATGCGTACCAGCGAGGAGCTCTACCACCAGGTCCGCTGGGACCCCCGCTTCGACCCCGCCCGGTTCACGCTGGGACTGCTGCAGCGCGGCGCCGAGCCGAAGCGGGTCCCTCTGCCCTCCTTCGTACCCGGGGGCGACATCCCCTGGCACCGGGTGCTGTTCGTGGAAGCCGACGGCGAGCTGGTGTGGGACCGGGCGACGGGCGTCGACACCATCGACAGCACCGCGGCCGGGCGGGTACGTGACCCGAGGCTGCTGCGGGCGCCGTTCTTCACCGCGCGCACCCCCTACGCCTGGGACCCGTCCGGCGACGGCGCGTGGCGGGCGGCTTCGCCCGAGGGCGGCACCGGCACCCCCGGGCCTTCGCGCGTACGCCTGTTGACCTGGAACACGCTCTGGGACCGCTACGACGCCCCGCGCATCGACACCGCACGGCGCAGGCCGTTGCTGCTCGCCGACCTCGCGGCGGCCGACGCCGATGTGATCGCGCTCCAGGAGGTGGAGCGCGAGCTGCTCGGCATGCTGCTCGCCGAGCCGTGGATCCGCGCCGGGTACACGGTCGCCGCGGACCCGCGCGGCCGGGACGTGGCGGAGAGCGGGCTGCTGGTGCTGAGCCGGCTTCCGGTGCGGGAGGCGGGCGTTCACGTACTGGGTCCGCACAAGGCGGTCGTCGCCGTGACCGTGGACACGGCGGGCGGGCCGCTGGTGGTCGCGGCCACGCATCTGACGAGCGATCACACGGAGCGGGGCGGGGACCGCCGGGCGGCCGAACTGGCACGTCTTTCGGAGGGGTTGTCGGGAATCGAGTCGGCCGATGTCGCCCTCCTCGGCGATTTCAACGACGGCCGGTCGGGAGCCGCGGGGCCTGCGGCGGCGCTGTGCCTGCGGGACGTGTGGACCGAGGTGCACGGGGCAGGGGACGAAACCCCCACCTTCGATCCGGTCGCCAACCCGCTCGCCGCGGTGGGGTCCTTGTCGGGGCGGGCCGGTCGCCTGGACCGGATCCTGCTGCACTCGGCTGCGGTTCGCCTGACGCATGCCGCCCTGCGCGGCGACTCCCCGGCAGCGGACGGTCTGTTCATCTCCGACCACTACGGGGTCGAGGCCACCTTGGACTTCGACCCGCCGGCCGACGGAGCCGAGGCGGGCGAGGGGTCCGGGCGCGCGGTGCTCGACGTCCCTGCCACCGCGCGGACGGCGGTGGCCTGGCTGGCACCGCGGGACGAGGCGGTGGACGCCGTCCGCCGGGCGCACGACCCGCAGGCGGAGCGCTGGCCGGCGCACGTGAACCTGCTCTTCGGCTTCGTGCCGGAGTCCTCCTTCGAGGCGGCACTGCCCCTGCTGGCCGAGGCGGCCGTGCAATCGGCCGCGTTCACGGCCCGGCTGGAGGGCGTGTACGCCTTCGGCCCGACCCTGTGGCTGGACCCGGCGGCAGCCGGCGACGCGCCGTGGCAGGAGCTCCGGCGGACCCTGGCGGCACGGTTCCCGGGCTGCCGGGGCCGGGCCGAGGGGTTCACACCCCACCTGACGCTGGGCCGCAGCCCCGATCCCCGGCGTGCGGAGCGGGAGTTCGCGGCACGCCTCGGCGCCGGCCGGTCGGCGCGCGTGGACTCGCTCGCCGTCCTGTCCCGCCGCGGCGACGGCCCGATGGAGGTCCGGGCGACGGTGGAACTCGGCACCGGCAAGGTCACCTGGGCACCCGAACCCCCACGCCCGCGGACAGCCCGCCCGGGCGGCAGGGAGCCGGCGGGGGGCGGGGGCACGAGCTACGCCGACACCAAGGCCGGAGCCGGCGCCCGGGCCGGCGCCAAGGCCAGTGACGGAACCGGCGCCAAGGCCAAGGTCGGTGCCAGTGGCGGTGCGGTTGCCGGTGCCGGTGCCGGACCCGACGCCGGTGTCAGTGCCGCTGCCAGTACCGGCGCCAGCGCCAGTACCGGCGCCAAGGCCGGTACCGGCGCCAAGGCCGGTACCGGTGCCAAGGCCGGTACCGGTGCCAATGCGGGTGCGGCAGCCGACGCCGGTGCGGCAGCCGACGACGCGGCCCGCGCCCAGGCCCTCGCGGCGCGGATCGCGGCGGCCCTCCCCGAGGGGGTCGTGCACGTGGCCGGCTCGCGGCGGATGGGGTGTGCGCTGCCCGACGCGGATCTGGACCTGGTCGCCGCCCTGCCAGGCGCCGTCGCCTTGGCGGACGTACGGGCGCGGCTGACCTCGGCCCTCCCCGAGGCGGAGCGGCTCCGTGAGGTGACGGGTGCCCGGGTGCCGGGCTTGCGGCTGCGCGCGGACGGGCTGGACGTGGACCTGGTGGTGGTGGCCGCCGGTCCGGTGCCGCCGGACCGGGCGGTGGCCCTGAGGGCGCAGCTCGGCGAGGCCGCGGCGGTGGCGCTGAGTGCGGTGAGCGATGCCGATGCGGTACGGGCCTTCGTGGGCGCGGAGCACGCGGCGTTCGGCCGGCTGGCGCGGGAGGTCAAGGACTGGGCCCGGTCCCGGGGTCTGGACTCGGCGCCCTTCGGCGGGCTGCCGGGACTCGCCTGGTCCGTGCTGGCCGCCCACACGGTCCGCTCCGCCCCCGGCCTCTCCCCCGGCCCCCTGCTGCGCACCTTCTTCGCCACCTGGGCCGCCTGGGACTGGCGCACCCCGGTGAGCCTGGCCCCGGCCAAGGGGCCGACCGCCGGCCCGGGCGGCGGGGACGCCGTCACCGTGCTGACCCCCTCTGCCCCGGTGCGTAGCTGCACCACCCAAGTCGGCGCGGGAACCGCCGACTTGCTGACGCGGGAGCTGTTCGCCGCGTGGGAGTCGCTGGAGGGGAGCCCCTCGGCGCAGCTCACCGTCGCCGCGGCCCCGCACCGCCGGCACGCCGCCTGGGCCGTGGTCACCGTGACGGGTGACCGCCCCCGTGACTTCGAGGACAACCTGGGCCGCACGCGCGGCCGGCTGCGGGCCCTGCTCGGCGCCCTGGAGGAGACGGGCCTCGTGGACGTACACGCATGGCCCCGGCCCTTCGAGCGGACCCCGACCCTGGCCCGCTACGCGATCGGCCTCGGCCACACACCGCCGGACGCGAACACCCTGGCGGCGCTCACCGCGCCCTGGTCGGCGACGCTCCCCGGCACCGCGGTGACCTGGGCCGACTGCGGCAGCGTTCCCGACCTCTCCTGACGACAAGTAACGAACGCACGACAGCACCGGGCCGGCCATCGGGCCCCACTCTCCGAACGCGACGAAGACTCTCTGCCTGAGCTCCGCCTCCCCGTAGCGGGCACGGCGAGACGGAGCGGTCAGAGCCTCAGTAGAGTCCTGTGAAGTTTTTTCGTCAACACTTTTCACAAGAGTTGAAGAAACCCCAAGTTCACAGGCCTGGTGCGTGTTTGACACGTCGTTGGATCTTCAGTTCATGAACGTTCAAACCCTTGACGGCCCCGGCGCCGGGCAGTTCACTCACGCTTCGATCCCCCCGGATCCACAACGTCAGGAGTAGCCCCGCATGCCCCTCCTCTCCGCTCACCCGCCCCACCCATCGCGTCACCCATCGCGTCGCCCCTCGCGACCGTCCCGGCTGACAGTCGCCTCCCTGGCGGCCGCTCTGGTCGCGGCCCTCCTCGTGCTCCTGCCGGGCACCGCGGCGACCGCCGCACCCACGCTCCTCTCCCAGGGCAAGGCCGCCACGGCCTCCTCCGTCGAGGGCGCCGGCACCCCCGCCTCAGCGGCCGTCGACGGCAACAACGGCACCCGCTGGTCGAGCCAGTTCGCCGATCCGCAGTGGATACAGGTCGACCTCGGCGCCAGTGCACAGCTGAGCCAGGTCGTCCTGCGCTGGGAGACCGCCGCCGCGAAGGCGTACCGCGTCGAGCTGTCCACGGACGGCGCGAACTGGTCCACGGCCTACTCCACGGCCAACTCCGCCGGCGGCGTCCAGACCCACGACGTCACCGGCAACGCCCGCTACGTCCGCGTGTACGGAACCCAGCGCACCACCGGATACGGCTACTCGCTCTGGGAGTTCCAGGTCTACGGAACCGCCGGGGGCACCGGCCCGACCCTCCCCGGCGGCGGTGACCTCGGCCCCAACGTGATCGTCTTCGACCCGTCCACGCCGAACATCCAGGCCAAGCTGGACGAGGTCTTCACCCAGCAGGAGTCGGCGCAGTTCGGCTCCGAGCGCTACCAGTTCCTCTTCAAGCCGGGTACCTACAACGGCCTCAACGCCCAGATCGGCTTCTACACCTCGATCTCAGGCCTCGGGCTGAACCCGGACGACACCACCATCAACGGCGACGTGACCGTGGACGCGGGCTGGTTCGGCGGCAACGCCACCCAGAACTTCTGGCGTTCGGCCGAGAACCTCGCCGTCAACCCGGTCAGCGGCACCAACCGCTGGGCCGTCTCGCAGGCCGCGCCGTTCCGCCGGATGCACATCAAGGGCGGCCTCAACCTCGCCCCGAACGGCTACGGCTGGGCCTCGGGCGGCTACATCGCCGACTCGAAGATCGACGGCCAGGTCGGCAACTACTCGCAGCAGCAGTGGTACACCCGTGACAGCTCCATCGGCGGCTGGTCCAACGGCGTCTGGAACCAGGTCTTCTCCGGCACCCAGGGCGCTCCCGCGCAGAGCTTCCCGGAGCCGCGCTACACCACGCTCGACACCACCCCGGTCTCCCGCGAGAAGCCGTTCCTGTACCTGGACGGCTCCGAGTACAAGGTGTTCGTCCCGGCCAAGCGCGTGAACGCACGCGGCACTTCCTGGGGCAACGGGGCGCCGCAGGGCTCCTCGATCCCGCTGAGCCAGTTCTACGTGGTCAAGCCCGGCACGAGCGCCGCGACGATGAACCAGGCACTGGCCCAGGGCCTCAACCTGCTCTTCACTCCGGGCGTCTACCACGTCGACCAGACCATCCAGGTCAACCGCGCGGACACGGTCGTCCTGGGCCTCGGCCTCGCCACCGTCATCCCGGACAACGGGGTGACGGCGATGAAGGTCGCCGACGTCGACGGCGTGAAGCTCGCCGGTTTCCTGATCGACGCGGGCCAGGTCAACTCCCCCACCCTGCTGGAGGTCGGCCCGGCCGGCACCACCACGGACCACGCTGCGAACCCGACCACCGTCCAGGACGTCTTCATCCGCGTCGGCGGCGCCGGGGCCGGCAAGGCCACGGTGGGCATGGTGGTCAACAGCCACGACACGATCGTCGACCACACCTGGATCTGGCGGGCCGACCACGGCGACGGGGTGGGCTGGGAGACCAACCGCTCCGACTACGGGTTCCGCGTCAACGGTGACGACGTGCTGGCCACCGGCCTGTTCGTCGAGCACTTCAACAAGTACGACGTGGAGTGGAACGGCGAGCGCGGCCGCACGATCTTCTTCCAGAACGAGAAGGCGTACGACGCCCCCAACCAGGCCGCGATCCAGAACGGTTCGATCAAGGGGTACGCCGCCTACAAGGTCGCCGACTCGGTCAACACCCACGAGGGCTGGGGTCTGGGCAGCTACTGCTTCTACAACGTCGACCCGACGATCCGTCAGGACCACGGCTTCCAGGTCCCGGTGAAGCCGGGCGTGAAGTTCCACGACATCCTCGTGGTCTCACTCGGTGGCAACGGCCAGTTCGAGCACGTCATCAACAACACGGGCGCGCCGACCTCGAGCACCTCGACCACCCCCTCCACCGTCGTCTCTTTCCCCTGATCACCCCCTGACCCCCGGTTCGCGGGGCGGCTGCCGGCCGCCCCGCGTTTTCCGGGCCGCCTGAGAGAGCGCTCTCCCAACCCGGGCCTCTCTCCCTCCCTCCCTCAAAAGGAGCTGAACGATGAATCTCCGACCGCGGACCCTGTCCGCATTCCTGGTCTCGGCGGCCATCGCCGTGACCGCGGCCGCCGGTCTCGGCGCCACAGCGCTCACCGCGCAGGCGACACCCGACGCCGGCACCGTCCACACGAACATGAACCACGCCGCCGTGGCCCCGCTCGCCGGCGGCGACGACCCCGACGGTGACGGCTACATCCCGGCCGTTCCGCAGGTCACCGGTGTGACCCCGTCGTGGAACAACCCGCCGGACCGCTACTTCCACGAGTTCCAGGCCAACTGCTCGGTCACCAAGACCGCACCGGACGACCCGATCGTCTACGCGGGCCGTCCCGGCGCCTCCCACGACCACACCTTCATGGGCAACACCGGCACGAACGCCAACAGCACCACCGCCTCGCTCAGCGCCGGAAGCACCGCCTGCACGGCGGTCGGCGACCTGTCCGGCTACTGGATGCCGACGCTCTTCAACGGCAGCCAGAAGGTCCTGCCCACCGGTCCCCAGGTCATCTACTACAAGACCGGGGTCACCGACTACACGAGCGTGCGTCCCTTCCCCAAGGGTCTGCGGTTCCTCGTCGGAAGCCCGACCCAGACCGCCGCGGAATTCCGCGGGCACAAGGGCTGGGTCGAAGGCTGGGAGTGCGGCGACAGCTTCAAGAACACCGAGTTCCCGGCCGACTGCCCGGCCGGTACCCAGCTCAACATCCGCATGCAGTCACCCAGTTGCTGGGACGGCAAGAACCTCGACGTCCCGGACCACAAGGCGCACATGGCCTACCCGGTCACCAAGCCCGGCAACAACGACAACGTCTGCCCGGCCTCCCACCCGGTCGCGGTGCCGATGGTCGAGTTCAAGATGGCCTTCCCCGTCAGCGGGGACATGTCGCAGGTCAGGCTGTCCAGCGGGTCCGGGCACTCCTTCCACTACGACTTCTTCAACGCGTGGGACGAGCGGACGCTGAAGGCCATGGTCGACCAGTGCATCAAGGGCGGCCTGCAGTGCAACAACCGCGGCTTCGACCAGTACCACCCGGAGGCCGGCACCGTGCTCGGCCCCGACGGCCGCCTCCCGTAAGCACTCCCCCTCCCCCCACCCCCTCCCAAGGAGGTTCCTGCATGCTCACCCGCATGCGCAGCACCGTGGCGACCGCCGCCCTGCTCGCGGGCGCCGTCACCCTCGTCCCCGCCGGCCCGGCCCAGGCCGCCGGCAGTGTGGTCAAGGTGACCGGCTCCCAGGGCAACTGGCAGCTGACCGTCAACGGTTCTCCGTACCTCGTCAAGGGCGTCACCTGGGGCCCCTCCCCGGCCGATGCCGCGCGCCTGCTCCCCGACGTGAAGTCGCTGGGCGCCAACACCATCCGCACCTGGGGCACCGACGGCAGCAGCGCCCAGTTGTTCGACGCCGCCAACGCGAACAACGTCAAGGTCGTGGCCGGCTTCTGGCTCCAGCCCGGCGGCGGTCCGGGCAGCGGCGGCTGCACGAACTACGTCACGGACACGACGTACAAGAACAACATGCTGGCCGAGTTCACCAAGTGGGTGCAGACCTACCGCGACAACCCGGCCGTCCTGATGTGGAACGTCGGCAACGAGTCGGTGCTCGGCCTGCAGAACTGCTACTCCGGCACCGAGCTGGAGAACCAGCGCAACGCGTACACGACCTACGTGAACGACGTGGCGAAGGCCATCCACCGCATCGACGCCAACCACCCGGTCACCTCCACAGACGCCTGGGTGGGCGCATGGACGTACTACAAGCGCAACTCCCCGGACCTGGACCTCTACGCCGTCAACGCCTACAAGGAGGCCTGCGGGGTCAAGCAGGCCTGGCAACAGGGCGGTTACACCAAGCCCTACATCATCACGGAGACGGGTCCGGCGGGTGAGTGGGAGGTTGCGAACGACGCGAACGGCGTCCCGCTGGAGCCCGGCGACCAGGCCAAGGCCGACGGCTACACCAACGCCTGGAACTGTGTCACCGGACACGGGGGCGTGGCCCTGGGCGCCACGGTGTTCCACTACGGCACCGAGTACGACTTCGGCGGGCACTGGTTCAACCTGACCCCGGCCGGGGAGCGCCGCAAGATGTACTACGCGGTCAAGCGCGCCTACGCGGGCAGCACGGCCGGCGACAACCTCCCGCCGACCGTGTCCGTCCCCTCCGTCCCCGACCCGGGCGCCGTCCCGGCCGGAAAGGAGATCACCATCCAGGCCCCGGCGACCGACGCCGAGGGCGACCAGCTCGCGTACGAGGTGCTCTGGGGCAGCAAGTACGTGGACGGGGGCGGCGGCCTGATCTCGGTGCCGTCGACCCACCTGGGCAACGGGACGCTCAAGGTCACGGCCCCCGCGAAGACCGGTGCGTGGAAGCTCTACGTCAAGGCCAAGGACGGCCGCGGCAACGTGGGCGTCGAGCAGCGCTCGGTGAAGGTGGTCCCGCCGCCGGTGTCGGGCACGAACGTGGCGCTGAACCGGCCCACGACCGCCTCGACCTTCCAGAACGACGGCTACGGCGGTTGCCCGTGCGGTCCGCAGCTGGCCACGGACGGCAACAACACCACGCGCTGGGCGACGACTTGGTCCGATGCCCAGTGGCTCCAGGTGGACCTGGGGTCGGTGAAGCAGCTGAGGCACGCCCAGCTGGTGTGGGAGACCGCTTACGGCAAGGCGTACACCATCAAGGTGTCGGACGACGGCCAGAACTGGCGGACGGCTTACGCCACTTCCAACGGTGACGGCGGCATCGACGACTTCGACATCTCCGCGTCGGGCCGGTACGTACGGCTCGAACTGGCCCAGCGGGGCACCGGCTACGGCTACTCCCTGTTCCACTTCGGCGTCTACGCCTGATCCCTGGCCCGACGCCCCGCACACTCCGCGCGCCGCCCGAACCTGACCCGGGCGGCGCGCGGTTCTGCGTTCCCGGCCGAGCCTCCGCCGGGCTCAGACCTCCAGGACGATCTTCCCGGCGGTGTGTCCTTCACGGCTGAGCTCGAAGGCGGCCGGCAGCTGCGCGAGCGGGAAGGTCTCGGCGACGGTGACGGTGAGCTGTCCGGCGTCGGCCAGTCGGCCCAGCTCGGCGAGGTCTGCGCCGACGGGCCGTACCCACATCCACTGGCCGCCCGAGCCGAGCACGGTGTGGTCGGCGATGGAGGCGTGCCGGCCGCCCTCGGCCAGTACGGCCAGGGTGGTGTCGAGGACTCCCCCGACGAAGTCGGCGACGACGGTGACTCCGTCGGGTGCCAGCGCGCGGACCCGGTCCGCGAGGCCGTCGCCGTACTCGACGGGTTCGCAGCCCAGCTCGCGCAGCCGGTCGTGGTTGCGCGCGGAGGCGGTGCCGATGACGCGGGCCCCGAGCGCCCGGGCGATCTGCACGCCGAGGGAGCCGACGCCGCCCGCGGCGCCGTGCACGAGGACGGTGTCCTCCTTGCCGGTGTCCAGGCGCGTGAGCAGCTGGTACGCGGTGAGGCCGGCCAGTGGCAGCCCCGCGGCCTGCTGCCAGGTCAAGGAGGCGGGCTTGGGGGCGAGGGCCCGTACCGGCACGGTCACGAACTCGGCGAAGGTGCCGCCGTGGACGTAGTCCTTGCGGGCGTAGGCGACGACCTCGTCGCCCGCCGTGAACTCGGGGGTGTCGATGCCCACGTACTCGACCGTGCCGGCCACGTCCCAGCCGGGGACGACGGGGTACACGACGTCCATCAGGCCGTCCAGCCCGCCCGCCATGATCTTCCAGTCGACGGGGTTGACGGAGGCGCACCTCACCCGCACGAGGACCTCGCCCGGGCCGACTTTGGGCACCTGGATCCGGGTCTCGGAGAGCACCTCCACTCCGCCGTACGTGTCGTACGTCATCGCCCGCATCGTGCCCTCTTGGTCCTCGGACATACCTCTCGCCTCTCCGTGAGCCGGTCGCGTGCCCCCCGGCCCCCATCCCACCACGAAGAGCCGCGCCCGCCCCGGGGGGGGGGGCGAGCGCGGCGCGGCGGAGCGGTTCCGGGGGGGAGGGAAGGAGGGCGCGAAGGGCTGGGGAGGCTACAGGGCGCGGTGGGCGGCGATCACGTCCGCGTAGTGGTGTCCGCTGGTCTTCACGGTGCGCTGCTGGGTCTCGTAGTCCACGTGGACCAGTCCGAACCGCTTGTCGTAGCCGTAGGCCCATTCGAAGTTGTCGAGGAGGGACCAGGCGTAGTAGCCGGCCAGCGGTGCGCCGCGGCGGGCGGCGCGGGCGCAGGCGGCCAGGTGGGCCGTCAGGTACGCGGCGCGCTCGGGGTCGTGGACGCTGCCGTCGGGGGCGACGGTGTCGGGGTAGGAGGAGCCGTTCTCGGTGATGAGGATGCGCCGGGCCCCGTACTCCTCGGTCAGCCGCATGATGAGCGCTTCCAGGCCGTCCGCGTCGACCTCCCAGTCCATGCCGGTGCGCGGGGCGTCGGGGCGGTCGATCATCCGGGCGTAGGGGGCGGCGCCGTGCGGGTCGGCGGTGACCACCTGCGGGAAGTAGTAGTTCAGGCCGATCCAGTCGAGCGGGGCGGCGATGGTCTCCAGGTCACCGGGCTGCTCGGGGAGGTCGACCCCGTAGACCTCCCGCATGTCGGCGGGGAAGCCGCGGCCGTGCACCGGGTCGAGCCACCAGCGGTTGACGTGGCCGTCCATCCGGCGGGCGGCCGCGCGGTCGGAGTCGCTGTCGGTGGCGGGCTCGACGGTGGAGAGGTTGTTGACGATGCCGATCTGCGCGCCGGGTGCTGCGGCACGGATGGCCTGTGCGGCCAGGCCGTGGCCGAGCAGCAGGTGGTAGGAGGCGCGTACGGCGGCGGTCAGGTCGCTCTGGCCCGGGGCCATCCTGCCTTCGAGGTGGCCGATCCACGCCGAGCAGAGGGGTTCGTTGAGGGTCGCCCACTGGGTGACGCGGTCGCCGAGGCGCTGCGCGACGATGCCGGCGTACGCGGCGAAGTGCTCGGCGGTGGCCCGCTCGGGCCAGCCTCCCCGGTCCTGGAGGGCCTGCGGCAGGTCCCAGTGGTAGAGGGTGACCGACGGTTCGATGCCGGCGGCGAGCAGGCCGTCGATCAACCGGTCGTAGAAGTCGAGGCCCTTGGCGTTGACCGGGCCGTCGCCTCCGGGCAGGACACGGGGCCAGGCGATGGAGAGCCGATAGGCGTTGGTGCCGAGCTGCCGCATCAAGTCGATGTCGCCCCGCCACCGGTGGTAGTGGTCGCAGGCGGTGTCCCCGTCGTGGCCGCCGTCGATGGCGCCGGGGACGCGGGTGAAGGTGTCCCAGATGGAGGGGGCGCGACCGTCCTCGGCGACGGCTCCCTCGATCTGGTAGGCGGAGGTGGCGGTGCCCCAGACGAAGTCGCGCGGCAGGGCGGAGAGGTCGATGGCGTCGCGGGCGGTGTCGGGAGTACCCGCGTTGAAGCGTTCTGCGTACAGGGTCATTTGACGGCTCCTGCCGTGAGTCCGGCCACCAAGTACCTCTGCAGGAGCAGGAATCCGGCGACGATGGGGATGCTGACGACGAGCGAGGCGGCCATGATCTGGTTCCAGTAGACGTCGTTCTGCGTGGAGTAGCCCTGCAGTCCGACGGCGAGGGTCCGGGTGGCGTCGTTCGTCATGACGGAGGCGAAGAGCACTTCGCCCCAGGCCGTCATGAAGGCGTAGACGGCGACGGCGACGATGCCGGGTACGGCTGCCGGGATGACGACGCGGAAGAGCGCGCCGAGCGGTCCGCAGCCGTCGACGGTGGCGGCCTCGTCGAGCTCGCGGGGCACCGAGTCGAAGTACCCGATGAGCATCCAGATGGAGAAGGGGAGGGAGAAGGTGAGATAGGTGAGGATCAGGCCGCCGCGGGATCCGTAGAGGGCGATCCCGGTGGTGTTGCCGATGTTCACGAAGATCAGGAACAGCGGAAGCAGGAAGAGGATCCCGGGGAACATCTGGGTGGACAGCACGGTCACGGTGAACAGGCGCTTGCCGCGGAACCGGTAGCGGCTCACCCCGTACGCCGCGAAGATCGCGATCACCACCGAGCAGACGGTGGCCGAGCCCGCCACGATGAGCGAGTTCACGAAGTACTTGGCGAGCGGGACCGTGTGCCAGATGTCGATGTAGGGGCGGATGGTGAGCCCGCTGGGGATCCAGCGGAACTCGCCCGCCACGTCCTTGAGGGGTTTGAGCGAGCCGGCGGCCATGACGTAGACCGGCAGGGCGACGAAGCCGGCGAGGAGCGTGAGGAAGACGGCCCGGATCACCTTGAACGACATCGGCGGGTCGAGGGGTGATCTCGTACGGGCCTTCGTGCGCGGGCGGCCGTGCAGGGCGGCCCGGCTGTTGCGGTCAGGCATCGGCTTCCTTCCGTCCCCGGGTCGTGACGAACAGGTAGACCGCGGTGACCAGCAGCAGGAAGAGCAGCAGCAGGACGGACATGGCCGAGCCGGTGCCGAAGTTCCAGGTAACGAAGCTGGATTGGTAGATGTGGATGGAGATGAGGTCGGCCGCTTCGGGCGCCGATTTGCCGAACAGGACGAAGGGGGTGTTGAAATCGTTGAAGGTCCACAGGAACAGCACCAGGATCAGGACCTGGTTGACGGCATTGACCGACGGCAGTGTGATCCGGCGGATCTGCTGCCAGGTCCCGGCCCCGTCCAGCGCGGCCGCCTCGTAGAGGTCCTTGGGGACGTTCTGGAGCGCGGCCATCACGATGAGGAAGGCGAACGGCCAGCCCTTCCAGACGGACACGATCAGCAGGGCCCAGAAGCTGTTCTCCCCCAGCAGCCAGAAGGTGTGCTCGGCGCCGCCGAGGCCCAGCTGGTCGTGGATGACGTGGTTCACCAGGCCGTTGTCCCGCTGGAACATGAACGCCCAGGTGATGACGGCCGCGTAGCCGGGCAGCGCGTAGGGGATCAGGAACAGCCCGCGCAGGAGTCCGCGACCGCGGAAGGTCTCCTGCATGAACACGGCGGTGGCGGTGCCGAGGAACCAGCACAGGGCCACCGAGAGCAACGTGAACAGGCAAGTGGTGAAGAAGGAGCTGAGGAGCGCCTCGCCGACGGGCTTGTTGATGTCGACGGCGAGTTCGTAGTTGTCGAAGCCCGACCAGGGGGCGCTGGACCAGTCCCGGATGAAGAACTGGGTCAGCTGCCGGAAGCTCATCACGATGCCCATCACCATCGGCACGAGGTGGACGAGCAGTTCGAAGAACAGGGCGGGCAGGAGCAGGAGGTAGGGCAGGGCGGCGCGGCGCAGGCGCCCGGTGCGGCGTACCCGGGCAGTGGTACGCCGCACCCTTCCCGCCGTGGCGGAGGTCATGAACGGTTACTCACTTCTGCATCTGCTGCTGGGCCTTGGTGAGCTTCGCCTTGACCGACTCGGTGGTCACCGGACGGCCGGCCGCGGCGTCGGCGAAGAGTTCCTTGACGGCGGTACCGACCGCGGTCTCGAACTGGGACTCCTCGGGGACCTGCGGGAGCGGCGCGGCGCTGGTGGAGAGGGTGTTGCGGAGTACCGTCAGGTCCTCCGTGCCGAAGGCGGGGTGCGTCTGGGCCGCCTTGACCGGCGGGATGGAGCCGTAGGTCTGGTTGAGGATCTTCTGCTCCTCGTCGCTGGTCATGAACTTCACGAACTTCAGGGAGCCGTCGATGTTGTCGGTGTTCTTGAAGACGGCCAGGTTGATGCCGGCGACCATGGAGTTGACGTTCTTGCCGGTGCCGGGCGCGCCGCCCGCCGGGACGGGGGCGGGAGCCACGCCCCAGTCGCCCTCCTTCATGCCCTGGGCCTTGAAGCTGCTCGCCGCGTTCTGCCACAGGACCATCGCGGTCTTGCCGTTGGCGAAGTCCTGGAGGGACTGGTTCTTGTCGTACTCGGCGTTGCCCGGGGCGATGATCTTGTCCTTGGCCATCAGGTCGACGTACTGCTTGACGGCGTCGACGTTGGCCGCGCTGTCGAAGGTGGGCTTGCCGCTCGCGTCGAAGAACTCCGCGCCGTGCTGCTGCGAGAAGACGAAGGCCTGGTGGATGTTGTTCGAGAGGTTCGCGCCCTCGGCGCCCAGGGCCCACTTGCCGTCCTTGGACAGCTTCTGGCCGACGGTGACCATCTCGTCCCAGGTGGCCGGGGGCTTATCGATGCCCGCCTCCTGGAACATCTTCTTGTTGTAGTAGAGCGCGTACGACATCGAGTACAGCGGGACGGCGGCCGGGTCCTTGCCCTTGGCGCCCGCCGAGCCTATGGCGGACTCCACGAACCGGTCCTTGCCGCCGATCGCCTCGAAGTTCTTGGCGTCCCAGGGCAGCAGGGCGCCGGTGGCCTGCAGGGACGAGGACCAGGTGTTGCCGATGTTGAGGACGTCGGGGCCCTGCCCGGAAGCGGTGGCGGCGAGGATCCTGTTGAGCAGGTCCGACCACGGGACCACTTCGAGCTTGACCTTGATGCCGGTCTGCTCCTCGAACTTCTTCAGCTCCGGGCCGAGGGTCGCCTGGTCCGCCGCGATGTCGGGACCCTGGTTGGAGGCCCAGTAGGTGATCTCCTTGGGGGCCTTGTTGGAGCCCTCCGCGTCCGCGGATCCGCCCCCACAGGCGGTGGCGGCTGCGAGCATGGAGACGGTGACGGCGGTGACGGCGGCGGCTCGGGTTCTGCGCATGGCGGCTCGGTCCCTTTCGACAGGGTTAGGAGACAAGGCCGGGTCGGCGGTGCGAGTACCAGGCCCCAACCGGGTACTCGGCGACTCCGCTCTTTCCAGGCCTTAATTTAGGACGTGAGTTAAGCCTCGTGAAAGGGTCGCGTCAAGGGGTCGCGCAAGGGTATGTTGCGATCGACGTCAGGGCGGAAGGAGCCACATGACCACGGGGCGCAGTGGACGTACGGTGCGGGACCTGCGAAGGGGCAACCGCAGCGCCGTGCTGCAGCAGTTGTACTTCGGCGGGCCCATGAGCCGGCAGGAACTGGGCCCCGCGACCGGGCTGAGCTCGGGATCCGTCAGCAACGTGGTCGGTGAACTCGTCGCGGACGGACTGCTGGAGGAGGCAGGCATCGTCGACTCCGACGGCGGCCGCCCGCGCACGCTGCTGCGCGTGGCACCCGGCAGCGCGCACATGATCGGCATCGACGTGGGCGAAACCCGGGTCAGGGTCGAGCTGTTCGACCTCACCCTCACCGAACTCGCCCGGACCGAACTCCCCTTGCAGCCGCGCGGCTGCTACGACGTCGGCCCGATCGTCGACCACGTACGGACCGGGATCGCCACCGTCCTGGAGCGGGCGGGGGTGGGGACGGACCGGCTCCTGGGCGTCGGCATCGGCGTGCCCGGGATCGTCGACCGCGACGCGCCGGGCGGAACCGTGGTCCACGGGCAGACCATCGGCTGGGACGCGGTCCCGCTGGAGGCGCTGCTGCGCGCCACGGGAGCCGTGCCGCCCGAGGTCCCGTACATCATCGACAACGGGGCGCGCACGCTCGGCCAGGCCGAGATGTGGTTCGGCGCGGGGCGCGGGGCCCGGGACGCGGTGGTCGTGCTCTTCGGCTCCGGCGTCGGCGCGAGCCTGATCACCGACGGTTCCCCGGACGGCGCCACCACCGGGGGCGCACCCCTGGAGTGGGGCCACCTGACCGTGCAGGTCCGCGGGCGGCGCTGCCGCTGCGGGGCGCTGGGCTGCCTGGAGGCCTACACGGGAGCGGAATCCCTCCTGGCCCGGTGGGCGGAGCGGGGCGGCGGCGGGGACTCGGTCGCCGGGGACGAGGAGGACGCACTGGCCGCGCTGCTGGCGGCGGCCGGCGACGGGGACCCGATCGCGCTCGACGTGCTCGACGAGACCGCGGAGTACCTGGGCGCGGGCCTGTCGGACGTCATCAACCTCTTCCAGCCGGAGCGGATCCTGATCGGCGGCTGGGCCGGCCTGATGCTGGGCCCGCACATCCTCCCGGCGGTACGGGAGCACGCGACGCGCTACTCGCTGCGCCATCCGGCGGCGCGGGTCACCATCGACATGGGCTCCCTGGGCCCGGACGCGGTCACGGTGGGCGCGGCCACCCTCCCCCTGGCGGCCTTCTTCACCACGGGCGGCCGCCGCACCCCGCCGGAGCCCACGACGGAGGCCCCGGGCTGGCAGACGTCCCTCCAGACGCGCGGGGGCTCGGCCGCGCGGCGCGGGTAGGGTGCCGGGGCAGGCGCCGGGGCCGGCGCCGGCGCCGGGGCAGGCGCCGGGGCGAGTGCAGGGGCAGGCGCAGGCGCCGGGGCAGGGGCAGGCGCCGGGGCAGATGCCACCGAAGGAGTGCCGACCATGATCCTCCCCAAGATCCGGGACCCCCGGTTCACGACGATCCGCCGGGGCGGGACCCTCACCGACGCGGACCATCACCTCCTCGCCCTGTGGGCGGCAACCTGCGCGGAGCACGTCCTCGGCCTGTTCGAGGCCGCCCGGCCGGAGGACCCGCGACCGCGCCAGGCGATCGAGCACGCCCGCGCGTGGGTGCGCGGCGAGGTCACGATGACCGAATCGCGCGCGGCGGGCGGCCACGCGATGGGCGCGGCCAGGGACCTGCGCGGGGCAGCACGGCACGCCGCGTACGCCGCAGGCCAGGCCGGGGCCGTCG
The DNA here is from genome assembly GCF_042730015.1 of Streptomyces sp. NPDC059957. NCBI lineage: Bacteria > Bacillati > Actinomycetota > Actinomycetes > Kitasatosporales > Streptomycetaceae > Streptomyces > Streptomyces sp. NPDC059957. The sequence goes on from NZ_JBHWMB010000026.1 coordinate 68,689, forward strand.
CCCACGTCGCCGCGCACGAACTCGGCGCGGCCGCCTACGCGATCAAGGCGGCACGCGCTGCCGCGCCGCCGGCCGATGCCGAGGCCGCGGGGCGGCAGGAATGCCGGTGGCAACGCGAGCAGCTCCCGGAGACGATCCGCGAACTCGTGCTCGACGACCAGCGGTTGCGCAACGACATCTGCTGGCAGGCCTTCGACTGCTGACCTCGCCGTTCGCGGTTTCGGACTGAACCGCGCCTCGCTCAACGGATCGGACGGCCGGGGCCGAGAATCCCCGGGTCAGCCGGTCTTGCCGATGACGCCGCGGGCCGCGAGGCGGAACTCCTTGACTGCTTGGTAGAGGGTTCGCTCGCGTTCGGCGGCGAGGGCGGTGTCCTCGGCCTTGTGGGTGGTGTCTCCCGCACGGGCGTTCTCAACCATCCGCCGCATGACGTGTGAGAGCTCGCCGGAGGCCTTGGCTATGCGATCCGCGACTTCCGCGAGGGACGACGGCCCTTCGAGGATGACGACTTCGCCGGTGCGGTGGACCTCGCGGGCCAGGGCGATGAAGCGGCCTGTCTTCTCGCCGACGTCGGCGAGGTCGGGCTGATCGGGACGCAGCGCGTCGAGGACGGCGTCCATGGCGATGTCACGGTCATGGAGAGCACTGAGGTAGCCGGCGTATGCCTCGCGGCGGTGCTCTCGGCTCCATTGGGCGTGCTGTGACCGCGCCTGGGCGCGGCCGTTGACGATTGCGGCCCCGAGGGTGGTGGCGGAACCGACGGCGGCGCCCAGCAATGCGGCAAGTCCTGAGTCCATGGGCCCCAGTCTGCCGAACTCCTCGTACATCCCGCGGGCCTGTGGCGGACCACGGGATCAGTCGGGGGTGCGGCCCGGACTGCGCCGCATCCCGACGCCCCGCCCCTTTGGCTCCGGGAGCGACCGGCGCTCACGCCGAGTCGCGGACCACCAGCTCCGGGTCGAAGAGCACTTCCACCGGGGCGGACGCCGCCGCGCCGGACACCCGGTCGAGCAGGAGGCGCACCATCTCCGCCGCCATCTCCTCCACCGGCTGGCGGACCGTCGTCAGGCGGGGCCTGGCCGCCACCGCCGCGCCGGAGTCGTCGAAGCCGACCACCGCCACGTCGTGCGGGATCCGGCGGCCGTGTTCGCGCAGCACCAGACAGGCCCCCTGGGCCATCAGGTCGTTCGCCGCGAACACCCCGTCCAGATCCGGGCGTTCGGACAGGAGCGCGCGCATCGCCTGCTCGCCGCCGTCCAGCGTGAAGTCGGCCTCGGCCACCCGTACCGCCGTTCCGGCCACCGCCTCCCGGAAGCCCGCCACCCGGTCCCGGCTCGCCGGGACCTCCGCCGGGCCGCCGATCGCGACGAGCCGTCGGCAGCCCCGGGCGAGGAGGTGCCGCGCGGCCAGCGCCCCGCCCTCGCGGTGGCGCAGGTCGACCCAGTCCAGCGGGATCCCGGGCGCGGGGCGGGCGAAGAGCACCGCGGGCACTCCGGCGCCCGCGAGCAGGCCGGGCAGCGGGTCACGGCCGTCCGTCGTCACGAGCAGGGCTCCGTCGCCGCCGCCCTGAGCGAGGTACGCGAGCACCTGGGCGCGGTCCGCCTCCCCGTCGGCGAACAGCAGTACCGGATGCACACCGCGCGGGCGCAGGGCCCGTACGACCCCGCTCACCACCCGCCCGAAGAAGGGGTCCTGGAAGACCCTGCCGGTGTCCGCTCCAGCGCCCGAGACCACCAGCGCCACCGCGCCCGAGCGCCTGGTCACCAGCGAGCGGGCCGCGCGGTTCGGCACGTACCCGGTCGCGGCGACGGCCCGCTGGACCGCCTGCTGGATGGCGGGGTCCACATTGCGGACCCCGTTCACCACGCGGGACACCGTGGCCCGGGACACCCCGGCGGCGCGGGCCACGTCCTCCAGGGTCGGGGCCGTGCCGGCGCCGGTGGCCGTACCGGTGCCAGGGCCGGTGGCCGTACCGGTACCGGTGCCGGTGGCCGTGCTCGCTGCGTCCATGGCGGCACTGTAGCCGCCCGCGCTCACGGCCCACTCAGACCTCGATCGCCCCCCGGAGCGGCAGGTCGCCCGCGCTGCGACCGGCCAGGACGGCGAACCGCCCCGGCTCGGCCGTCCATCCCCCGGCCTGCGGAGACCAGTGCTGCAGGGCCCGCGCGGGGATCCGTACGTACGCCGTCACCCGCTCCCCCGGCTCCGCCTCCACCGCCGCCCAGCCCGCGAGCCAGCGCACCGGGCGTTCCACCGCCGAGTCCGGTCGGGCCAGGTGGAGTTGGACGACCTCGCGGCCGCGCCGGGTCCCGGTGTTGCGGAGGATCACGGGGACCTCACAGCCCCCGCCCGGGGTCGGTTCCGGGGCGCCGAGAGACTCGAACTCCCAGGTGGTGTAGCCGAGTCCGTGTCCGAACCAGTACGCGGGAGCCGCACCGGCGGATCCCCTCCGCAGCCAGGCGCGGTGACCGACGTGCAGGCCTTCCTGGTAAGGGAGTTGACCTTCGACGGGCCGCGTGGAGCGAACGGGGGCGTCGGCGAGGGTGGCCGGCCAGGTGGTGGGGAGCCGCCCGCCCGGCTCGGCGCGGCCGAGGAGGACGTCGGCGAGTGCGTGCCCGCCCTCCTGGCCGGGAAACCAGGGGAGGAGGACGGCTCCGACGGCTTCGCGCCAGGGCAGTTCGACGGGGCCGCCGGAGTTGACGACGACGACCGTACGGGGATTCGCGCGGGCGATCTCTGCCACCAACTCGTCCTGGGGCGACGGCAGTCGGAGCGACGTGCGGTCGAATCCCTCGGACTCGGCGCCTTCGGTGGTGCCGACGACCACGACGGCCACGTCGGCCGCCCGGGCGGCGGCCACGGCGGCCGCGAGCGCCTCGGCGGGACCGGGAAGGGGCGGGGCGGCGGTGAGGACGGTCGCCCGGCCGGTGCCGGCGGCGAGCTCGCGCCGAGCCACGATGTGCACCGGATGGCCGGCGGTGAGCGGGATCCGGGCGGTGTGCTGGGGCGGGCGGACGTGGATGATCGCCGGATCGGCGGTCTCGGGCGGGAACTCGCCGTCGATCACGGCGGCTCCGTCGACGGAGAGGCGGAGCGCGCCGAAGCCGCCGAGCCCGAGGGTCCAGGTTCCGCTCGTGTCCGGATGGAGGACTGCGGCGAGCTCGACGGTGTGGGCGCCGGGAGGCAGTTCCGGCTCCAGCACCCGGCCGGAGGACTGGTGGGCGGAGCACAGCACCGCCCCGTCGGCGTCGAGCACGCGCAACCGCACGCCCGGGGCGCCGCCTTCCGGGTCACGGGCGTACCTCGCGCCCAGCGGAGCCTGCCCGTCGCCGCCCTCGGGCGCGGGGCCCGCTTCATAGGCGACCCGGACGTGCGGGCCCAGCGCGCTCCGCAGCCCGTCGAGCGGACTGACCACACGCTGCGGGAACACCTCGGAACTCCCGCCGCCCTGGACCCGGGGCTCATCGGCATGCACCCCGATGACGGCGACCCCACGCTCCAACGCCCCCTCTTCCAGGGGCAACACCCCCCGGTTCTCCAGCAACACGAAGCTCGCAGCGGCCGCGGCCCGCAGCTCCCGGCGCAAGCCGCCGAGACCGGCCGCACCGGGTTCGGGGATCCCGCTCGCCCCCGCCGCCGAGACACCGAGCCGAGCCGGGGCCGGGGCCGGGGCCGGGGCCGACAGCAGGCTCGCGGCTGAGCCCGGAGGGGAGGCCTCGGCCGACGCGGGGCGGTCCAGGACCGGCTCCGACCCCGACTCTGTCCCCGAGCCCGACCCCGACTCTGTCCCCGCCCCCGGATCCAACCCCGCATCCGGAAGTGCGCCTCCCACCGAGAGGGCCCTCACCCGGGACGCCAACCGCAGGAATCGGCGAACCTTGTCCTCGACCGCCTCCGCCGGGACCTGGCCGCTCGCCAGGGCCTCCAGTAGCGCCTCACCCCACGCACCGCGGGGTCCCGGCATGGCCAGGTCCTGCGCGGCGACGGCCGAGGCCACCGTCGAGCGGACGCCTCCCCAGTCGGAGACGACCACCCCGTCGAAGCCCCACTCCCCCTTCAGAGGCTCGGCGAGCAGGGAACTCTCGCTCATGGTCAGACCGTTGACCTTGTTGTACGCCGACATCACGAGCCACACCCCCGCCTGGACGGCGGCCTCGAAGGGCGCGAGGTAGAGCTCGCGCAGCACGCGCTCGTCGAGCCGTACGTCGACCGTCAGCCGCTCCGTCTCGGAGTCGTTGGCCACGTAGTGCTTCGCCGTCGCGGCCACACCCCTCGACTGGACTCCGCGGATGAGGGCCGCCCCCGTACGGCCCGCGAGCAGCGGGTCCTCGGAGAAGCACTCGAAGTGGCGTCCGGCGAGGGGGCTGCGGTGCAGGTTGAGGGTGGGGGCGAGGACGACGTGCACGCCCTTGCGCCGGGCCTCGTCGCCGAGCAGTTCTCCGAGCCGGCGGACCCGGTCCTCGTCCCACAGCGCCCCGAGGGCGGTGGGCGAGGGCAGCAGGGCCGAGGTGAACCGCTCGTCCCAGCCGGGCCCTCGCACCCCGGCCGGACCGTCAGAGAAGACGATCTCCCGCAGCCCCACGTCCGGTTCGGCGCGGGTCCGCCAGGTGTCGGCCCCCGTCAGCAGCCGCACCCGCTGCCCGGGATCCAGCTTGTCCAGCAGTAGTTCCACGTCACCGTCGCGCATGTCCACCCCTCACCCACCAACCGCCTGAACACCGGGAGAGCGCTCTCCGACATGATCCCGGCGCACCGGATCACCTGTCAACGGCCAGGCTCGGGCCCGGCCGTAGCCCTGGTCGCCGTCAGGCATCCAGCGCCGCCTCCGCGTGCGCGGTAAGGACGAGGCGGCGCGACAGTTCTCCGCAAGCCGTGCCGTGTGTGCCCGCAGGTGCCGGAGGTGGCGCACGCATCGGCAGTCGTGCCGGTCGGCAGGCTTCCAAGATCCTGACACCCAGGGCGTGTCTACGAATCTCACCCTCAGCACGGGAAGGCGGCCGGTCCGACTTCCCGTGCCGCAAATGCCCCGCGTACTGCCCACGGCCCTCTACGTCGCCTCAGCTCGCCTCCCCGGCCTTCTCCGGGAGGGCGGCCGCCACGAGGGCGACGGCTTCCTCCGGCGTCTCGGTGCGTGCGACCAGCTCACCCCCGTTCCGGACCCCGTAAAGCCCCTCGTCGTAGGGCCGGATGCCGTACCCGACCCGGCTCTTCCTGAACTCCTCGACACTGGTGGAGAACCAGAGGTTGAAGTGGCTGTTGACCGGCATCAGCCGGCGCAGCACCGGCTCGGCGAACGCCGCGGCCAGCAGCGCGTGGGCGCGCGGGTGCCGGTCGTACGGCGGCATGTGGATACGGTCGAGTTTGGCCCTCCACGTCAACTCGACGACACCGAAGGGCTCCCGCTCATGTTCGAGGGCCCAGGGCCTGAACCGGATGAACGGGGCGCGCGCCCGGCTCTCCTCGAGCCCCGCACCGGCCGTCCACGCCACTGTCGCCCCGACAACCTCGGTCAGGTCCGCGGTCCACCCACAGGCCAGGCGCGTGCCGTTGTCCTGAAGGTTCACCTGGAAGGTCCGCCGCCCCTCGCCGGGCGGGTACACCATGACGCGCCGACCGCTCCCCCCGTCGACGTACTCCGCAAGTCGACCCCACGCCCCGTCCGACTCGGGCAGGGCGAGCCCGAGCTCATCGGCCGTACGCCTCAACGCAGCCCGAAGGGCCCCGTCATCGTCCCAGCCACCCTCGCCATGCCCCGCCCCAAAGCTCATCACCCCAGTCTGCCGTCCATCGTTGGTCTGGTCGTCCCGTCGCTGGTGCGCAGTGGGCGCGGAAAGACCTGTTGTCGCCAGACCGGACGCCGAAGCGGGGCGGGGCGGTGGCGTGATCATCGCCAGGTGATCGACGCGATCGCACGGACGTTCCGGACCGGCTCGCAGTGGGTGCACCTGCCCCCGGTGTTCGGATCGCGGAAGGGCGTCCGCACTCGGCCACGAAGGCCTTCCTCATCGAGCTGGAAGGTCTCGGCCTTCCCTCTGGATGACGCCCGGCGGCATGCCCCGCGGCGGGACGTCGTCGCCCGGCACGGCGGCGCTTGGATCGCGGGCGGGGTGGACGAGGACCGGGTACGCGGCCTGGAAGGCCAGGCGGGCGTCCGCGCCTTCCGCGATCCGGGCGAGCAGTGAGTCGAGTTCGAGGTAGACCTGCCAGCGCTCGGCGCCGGGCCCTGACACCCGTACCAGGTGGTCGATGAGCAGGTCCTCCAGGCCACTGACCCGCTTGCCCTTCCACACCTTGTCCGCGGTGGTGACCAACAACTCCTCGACGCTCACTCCGGTCCCCGCCCAGGAACCGTGGGTGGCGGCGAAGCGGGCCCGTTCCGGCGCGAACCCGTAGGCGAGGAGCAACTCACGGCCGGCCGGCTCGTGCGCGGAACCGGGGCCGTCCAGTTCGGCGGTGTGCACCACCTTGCCCATGTCGTGCGTGGCCGCGCCGAAGAGCACGGCCCCTCGGTCGAATGCCAACGCCGGTCGAAACTCGGCGAACCAGTCGGTGAGTTCGTACGCCACGTCGTGCACGAGTCGCAGATGCGCCGCGAGCCGGGGCGGCGCGGCCAACTCGCGCAGCAGCGCGGCCACGGTCTCCGGGAGAGGACGCAACGGCGGCTCGACGGGGGCTTCGAGCGCCCGGGCGAGGAGGTCGGGTCGGGGCATCCCGCCAGACTAGCCCGGGGAGCTGCAACTCCGAGGCCGGCTGCGGCGACCTGTTCGGCGAGCCCCTTCGGCGTGGCCTCGAGCCGAGGAGCGGCACTCTCGCAAGGCCGGCACGGTGGTGCCGCTCCTCGGCAGGGGCGTCATCGGGAAGCGACTCCGCCAGGCACCCCCGCAGCGCGCTCCGGAGTTCATATCCGCTGATCCGCGGGATATCACGGTGTTAGCCTGCGGCGATCCCAGGTGTGGGCACGACACGGGGTAATGCGTCATGCAGGAGGCTCATATGTCACGTCGTCCGGTCACCATCGTCACCGGAGGCAGTCGCGGTATCGGCGCTGCCACGTGCGTCCGGCTCGCCGCGGACGGGCACGATCTCGTCCTTGGCTACCTCCATGACGACGCGGCCGCCAAGGCCACCGCCGAGCGGGTGCGGGAGGCCGGCGCGCGGTGTGTGACCGTGCGCGGTGACACCTCCGAGGAGTGTGGCGTGGAGCGGCTCTTCGACATCGCCGGAGCCGAGTTCGGTGCGGTGACCGGGCTGGTCAACAACGCCGGAGTGACCGGCACTCCGGGCCGCCTCGCCGACATCCGGATCGAGGATCTGCGCCGCGTGCTCGACGTGAACCTGCTCGGGTACCTGCTGTGTTGCCGCCGGGCCGCCCAGGACATGGCCGAGTCGGGCGGCGGGGCGATCGTCAACGTCTCCTCCGCGGCCGCCACCCTCGGCAGTCCCGGCCGCTACGTCCACTACGCCGCGACGAAGGCCGCCACCGACACCCTGACCCTGGGCCTCGCCAAGGAACTGGGCCCTGACGGGATCCGGGTCAACGCCGTGGCCCCCGGCATCATCGACACCGACATGCACGCCGCCATGGGGGACCCCGACCGCCCGGCGCTCGCGGCCGCCGAGATCCCGCTCGGCCGGGCCGGGGAGCCGGCGGAAGTGGCCGCGGCCATCGCCTGGCTGCTGTCCGCGGACGCCGCGTACACGACCGGTACGGTGCTGCGCGTCGCCGGCGGGCGCTGACCGGACGCCACCCCGCGTCGGTCAGTCCTCGCCCTCGAAGGCCGCGCGGGTGGCCGGTCCGTAGATGCCCAGGGGGTCGCCCTCGATGCTCCTGTTCTGCTGGAGCTGCATGACACCGCGCCGGGTCTGCTCGTCGTACACCCCGGTGACGGAGACGTACGTGAACCCCTGCGCGTGGAGCCGTTCCTGCAGGGCGCGCACCTTGGCCCCGCGGTCCCCCGGGCTCAGGGTCCCGCGCCCGCCCCCGCCCGGCGTCGGGCGCGTGCCCGTGGGGCCCGTCGGCTTCGGCTCCCGGCTCGTACCCGCCGACGGGCCTGCGGTCGGCTCACCGGCTCCGGTCGGAGCCGTCGCGGACGGGACTCCGGACGCGGGCGGGCGTGCGGACTCCACGGCCGCGGTGGGCTCCTCGTCCGCCCCCGGGCTGCGCGCCGGGAGGACCGGTACGGACAGGTCCGGCCGGGTCACCGCGCGCGGAGGCTCCCGGTCGGGGCCGCGCAGGAGGAACGCGATGGCCCCCGCCGCCCCGAGTGCGAGCAGGGCGAGTCCGAGGAGCGGAAGGCGGCTGCCCCGCCGGGGACCGGCAGGGGCCGCCGGGGGCTCCGCCTGCTGCGCGGGACCGGATTCCCACGCGGGTACGCGCGAAGGCCCGGGCACCTCGGCGGGCGGCCCGAAGCGGGTCGGTACGGTGATCCGCCCGGACTCCTCGGGCCATGCGGGCCCGGAGGAGCCGGGCAGCGGGCCCGAGGGGGCCACGTAGGGGCGTACGAGCAAGCGTTCGTCGTCGGGCACGAGCCCACTCTCATCGGGGTGAAGGGACACGGTTGTCTCCCGGCGGGTACGGGGGCCGGCGCGGCGGTGCGGTGTCGGCCCCCGTATCCGGCCGGTCAGATCCTGCGCCGCCGGGCGGATCGGGTGGGTACGGGCACGTGAGGTGTCTCCGGGGTGCGGATCGGGCGGCGGTGCTGGACGTCCGGACGTCGCGGGCGGGGTCGGTCCGGGTGGTGGTGTTCGACCGGCGCACTCTTTCTCCAGGAGATGCCCCAGGTCAAGCCGGATGTCCGATCCACCCCATCCGCCCCGTCTGGGCGCGACCTCCGCCTCGGAATCACCCCGTCCGGAACCGCTCCTCCGGCAGGCTGGGAGGTCGACCGTCCGGATTGCGGACGGTCAACTCCGGCCCCGGAGAGCACCGGAGAGCACCGGAGGGCACCGGAGGGCACCGCTGACCGCTCGCTGATCGATCGCCGACCCGTCGCCGACCCGTCGCCGACCCGTCACTCACCCGTCTCTGGTCCATCGCCGTCTATCGCCGATCGGCCGGTGAAGCGTCGCGGGCGCTGACGGCGGCGGTCGGCGCGCTCGCGCCCATGACGGCTCGCGTGGCCGCCCGGGAGGTCGAGGTGACCCGGACGGTGACGGCCGCGAGGGCCATCAAGGCGGCTCCGGCCAGCGGGGCCGCGGGCACCGAGATGCCGTCGACCGCGAGACCGCCGGACAACGCGCCCGCGGCGATCGCCAGGTTGAACATCGCCACCATCAGCGAGGAGGCGGCCTCCGCATCGTCCGGGGCTGCCTTGATCATCCAGCTCTGGAGGCTGACCGAGACCCCGCCGTACACGAGCCCCCAGGCCAGCAGCAACACCGTCCCGGCGACCGCTCCCGGCACCAGGGCGATCGCTGCCAGGATCACGGTGAGGGCGGCGCCGACGGTGAACAGCGTCCGGTACGGGTCGCGCGCGCCCGCCAGGAAGTTGCCCGCCACGCCCGCGACTCCGTACCCGAGGAGGAGGGTGCTCACGTAGCCGGCGTCCACCCCGGACACGTCCTGCAGGATCGGCCGGACGAACGTGTACGCCGCGAACTGCCCCGTCACCACCAGGAAGGTGACGGCCACCCCCGCCCGGACCGCGCGGTTGCGCCGCAGCAGGGCGGGGAGTTGGGCGAAGGTGATGGTCCGGGTCGGCGGCAGCGGCGGGAGCAGCAGGAGCAGCGCGGCCAGGGTGAGGACTCCGAGCCCGCCCACGGCCGCGAAGGCGAACCGCCAGCCGCCGACTTCACCGAGCAGGGTCCCGGCGGGGACGCCGAGTACCGAGGCGGTGGGGACTCCGCCGAAGACGAGCGCGGTGGCCCGGCCGACGTGGTGCGCGGGGACGAGGCGGACGGCGAGGCCGCCGGCTATGGCCCAGAAGCCGCCCACGCTGACGCCCACGAGCACCCGGGCGGCCAGCAGCACCCCGAAGCCCTGCGCCACGGCGGCGACGAGGTTGGCGACGGCCATCAGGGCGATCAGCACGACCAGCACCCCCCGCCGGTCGAGCCTGCCCGCGCCGACGGTGACCAGGGGCGCGCAGAGTCCCGCGACCAGCCCCGGCACGGTGACCATGAGCCCGGCGGTGCCGTCGGACACACCGAGATCGGCGCCTACTGCGGTGAGCAGGCCCACGGGCAGCAACTCGGAGGTGATGAGACAGAAGATCCCGAGCGCCACCGCCCCCACGGCCCCCCATCCCCGCCACCCGCCGACGGCCTTGCCCGGCGCGACTGCCTTGCCCGGCTCGACGGCATCGCCCGGCTCGATCGCCTCACCCCGCGCGGTGACGGGCCCGGCGGACGGTCCGGGGACGGAGTCAGGGCCGGAGCCCGGGGCCGGCCCGGGGCCCGGGTGTGACACGGCGTCCGGGGCCGGACCGGAACCCGTTACGGGGACGGGTGCGTGGCTCGGCGGGTGCTTCGGATCCGGGGAGTGGGGTTGGGGTTCGTTGCCGGGCGCGGGGGCTTCGGTCATGGGGCGGGACTCCGTACGGGCAGGCGGGCGGGCAGACGTGCAGGCAGACGGGCGGCCCACCGGAGCGTTCCCGCCGGTCGGGCGGGGCCGGTCCGGGGAACCGGCACGGCAACGCGGAGCACCGGGGGTCGCGCCTCCCCCGGCATCCGTACTGTCGTTCCCATCCGAACCTTGTCCGGATTTCCGCGCCAGGTCCACCCCCGTCCACGTGCGCGTTCTCCCGGACCGGTGAACCTCCCGTCGCGGCAGAAACGATCACAGTGGGCCCGAAGGACCGTTCCGGCAGCGCCCGCGGCGCCTTCCCCGCCCCGTTGTCCGCGCCCTCCCCGCCTGGGCACGGGAGCCGCGCGGGAACCGGCCCGCCCGCCCGTGCTGCATGGTGGTCCGATGCAGTTGCGCCGGGTCCTGCCCCTCTCCCTCGTCGCCCTCCTCGCGAGCGCCGGCTGCGTGTCGGTCGGCGGCCCGCAGGTCTCCGACGTGCCCGCGCGTGGCTCCGTACCGCCCGCCGATGCTCCGGATCTCAGCGGGCCGCCCGACGCCTCCCCCGCAGCCGGTCCGGCCGGGCTCCCTGCCGAACCTCTGCCCCTCGGCGAACTCCCGGCGAGGCCCGACGCCGACCGGGCCGACGCGGACCGGGGCCGAGGACACGAACACCCCCGGCCTGCGGCCAAGGCCCCCCTTCCGGTGGCCGAACGGCGCGCGAAGCCCGCCGTGCCGCGCCGCGCGCACCCGCCCAAGACGGCCGCCGCACGGCCGGACCGCCCCGCGCGCAAAGCCGTACAGCGGCTGCCCCGCACGGACGAGTTGTGCGCGGCCGCGGAAGGTTCCCTGCCGCCTTCCATCGTGGACCTCTGCATCCGCCAGGCCGGCCGGTGAGCTGAGCCGGTGAGCCGTGCCGGTGAGCCGTGTCGTGGAGCCGTGTCGTTGAGCTGAGGCGCCCACCCGTGCCGCTGACCTGGCCCGATGGCCACATATCCTGGGCGCGCTTGACTCTCACACCGTGTCAGGGCCTGCACTGGAAGGCGTCATGTTCACCATCGGAGACTTCGCCAAGCACGGCCGGGTGTCGGTCCGCATGCTGCGTCACTACGACGCCCTCGGACTGCTGCACCCGGCCCGTGTCGACCCCGCCAGCGGCTACCGCTACTACGAGGCCGGGCAGCTCGCCCGCCTCAACCGTGTCATCGCGCTCAAGGAGCTCGGCTTCAGCCTGGAACAGGTGGGGTCGATACTCGGCGAGCTGGTGAGCGCGGAGGAGCTGCGCGGCATGCTGCGGCTGCGGCAGGCGGAACTGGAATCGGCCATGGCCGCCGCGGCGGCCCGGCTGACCCAGGTCGAGACGAGGCTCCGGATCATCGAGAACGAGGGAACCATGTCTTCCATCGACATCGTCGTGAAGAGCCTTCCGCCCGTCCGTCTCGCAGAGTTGAGCGGGATCGCGGCCGGCTACGAGGGGCAGGACATCAGCCCGGTCATCGGCCCGCTCTACGACGAGCTGCTCAGCCGTGTCGAGGCCGCCGGCGTCACGCTGACGGCCCCGGGCGTGGCCTACTACGAGGACGCCGGCGACGCGTCGCGGCCCGGTGCCGTCCTGGTCCACGCCGGGGTCGCGGTGGCGGCGAACGTCCGGGCCGAGGATCTCGGAGGCGACGTACGCATCGTCGTGCTGCCCGCCGTCGAGCGGGCTGCGACGGTCGTGCACCGGGGTTCGATGGACTCCGTCCTGCCGACCGCGCAGGCCCTGGCCCAGTGGATCGACGCGAACGGGGAGCGCTCCGCCGGCTACGCCCGCGAGGTGTCCCTGGCCTGCCCGGAGGACCGGGACCAGTGGGTCACCGAACTCCAGGAGCCGCTCGGCGCCTGAGGCCGGACGGCCAACGGTTAGGCTCCGCTGATGCAACGCGTCCTCGTGGTCGGCATCAGCGGAGCCGGCAAGTCAACCCTGGCCCGGGAGTTGGGACGCCTGCTCGCCCTGCCGTACCACGAGCTGGACGAGCTGCACTTCTCCGGGCCCGGGTGGGCCGTCAGCCCGTCCTACGTCGCGGACCTCGCGCGGATCGCCGAAGGCGACCGGTGGATCCTCGACTCCCACGGGCCGGAGGCCGCGCGCGAGGTGCTGTGGCGGCGGGCCGACACCGTGGTGTGGCTGGACCAGCCGCGCCGTACTGTCATGCGCCGGGTGCTGGTGCGCTCGCTGCGCCGGAGCCTGTTCCGGGAGCGGCTGTTCGGCGGCAACCGCGAGCGGTGGCGGGAGTGGCTGCTCGCCGACCACCCCGCCTGGTGGGCCTGGACCCGGTACGGGGCCCGGCGTGCGGAGATCGGCGCTCTGGCCGGCGACGCACGGTTCGCCCCGCTGCGGGTGGTGCGGCTGCGCTCCCCGCAGGCCGCGGCAGCCTGGCTGCGGGCTCAACGACCCGCCGGGCGGCCGCCCATCACGTAGGCACGACCCCGTACGGCGCCCCGGACCGTTCCGCGCCGGGCCGTGCGCAGGCGGCGCATCGTGGCGTGCCCGCGGCGGCGCCACTCCGCCCGCGGCAGACCGGCGCGCTGGCCGCCACCGGTGATCAGGGCGTTGACCGGTGCGTGCGGGTCCGCGGCGAGCCCCTTGGCCACCAGGACCCCGACCACGAGCGGGACCAGGGCCACGGCCAGGGCCGAGCCGGCGGTGGTGACGTGCTGCTGCATGCGCGGGCGGCTCACGGTGGGCGCGGTGGCGGTCACGGTGGCGCTGGCGGTGGCGGTCTCCGAGGTCATGCCCCCATTCGATCAGCGGAGGCCGCCCCGGGAATCGGGCCGGATACTCAGGCCGTTGGGTGTGAGGTACTCAGAAGCGGACCGGATCGCACCTGATCGGACCGGACGGGACGAAGGGCAGCCGTACGTGAACACACCCGGGCAGGGCTTCGAGCCGGCGGACGGCGACGGCCCCGCGCCCTCCCCAGCGGGACGGGAGGCGGAGCTGCGTACCGCCTACGAAGGCCTGCTGCAGATCCGCCGGCTCGTCAACGGCCCTTCGGGCGCCGGAGTTCCCGCCCCGTGGGAGCTCCGGCTGATGCCGCGTGCGGTGGCCCTCGTACTGGAGGCGGCGGGCTTCCCGCCGTCGGCGCGGGATCCGCAGGACCCGGGCGGGCCGCGCACCCGGACCGGGTACCGGGTGGGCCCCGCCGCGTCCGGGGAGGGCCGCGTCGAGGTGACCTGGCTCGGCCCGCCGGGCGGCGGCGCGGCCGAGGAGGAGCAGGAACGCCTCACGGCCTGCGCGGCCGCGCTCGAACGGCTCGGCTGGGTCTGCCTGCTGTACCGCGGCCCCCGCCGCCGCCGTTTCCTGGAGGTCGAGCCGCCGCCGGCACCCTGAGGCCTCCGCCGAAATCCGATGGCCGCGGGACCCGGCACCGGGGCACACTCGCCCGATGGGAATGCTCGACGTCCAGGCAGACCGTGTCCGCGCGGGCGCGACGGTGGAGTTCCGGCCCACCGGCACGTCCATGGTCCCGCTGGTCCACAGCCGGCAACGCGTCCGTGTCGCCCCGGTCGACCCCACCCTCCTCGAACCCGGCGACATCGTGCTGGCACGGGTGTCCGGCACGGTGTACCTGCACCTCGTCACGGCCGTGGACACCCCGCGCCGCCGGGTCCAGATCTCCAACAACCGGGGCCGCGTCAACGGCTGGACCGGCCACGACCGGGTCTTCGGCATCTGCCTCACGGTGGACGACGTCCCCCGCCCCGGGGCGGCGGCCAAGGTCCGCGCGGCAGCGGACACCTCGGGCCCGGCCTGATCCGAAGCAGCACCCAAGGCCCGTCGATCCGCCGCGGGGCGTCCCGTAGCGCTTCGGCCGGCCGTTCGCCCTCGCGCATCTCCCGGTCCCGGTCGCAGCGCGTTCTCATCGGTAGCGCCCGGTCAGTTCGGCCACCGCGGCCGCGAGGTCCCGGCGCAGCTCCGGCGGGCCGAGCACCTCGGCGTCCGCCCCGAGGCGGAGCAGGTCGCCGACGGCCACGGAGCCGGACTCGACGGCGAGTTCCACGACCACCCAGTCCTCCGCGTCGGGCGGACCCGCGGTGGCGAGGGCGTGGACGCCCGCCGCCCCGAACCACATCGGCAGCAGGCGCCGGGCGCGCGGGGAGAGCCGTACGACGGCGGTCTGCCGGCGCGTGGCCGCCTCCAGGCGGCGGGCGGACTCCTCCCAGTACGCGGCGAGTTCGAAGCCATCGGGGCGCTCGAAGCGCTCCCCGGGTGTCTCCACGGCGAGGAACCGCCCCACCCGGTAGGTCCGCACGGAGCCCCCGGTGTTCTCGGGACCGGGACCGGGGCCGGGACCGGGACCGGGGCCGGGACCGGGATCGGGACCGGGGCCGGGGCCGGGACCGGACCCGGCCTCCGCGGCCCGGGCGGCGGCCAAGTACCAGATGCCGCCCTTGAGTACGAGCCCGAGCGGGCACAGCGCACGGTGGACGGCGCCGCTCCAGCGGCGGTAGTGGGTGCTCAGGATCCGCTGCTCCCACACCGCCTCGGCGATCTGCGCGAGGTGCGGGACGGGGTCGGCGTCGCGGAACCAGGCGGGCGCGTCGAGGTGGAAGCGCTGCTGGATCCGGCGGGCCCGGTCGGCGAGTTCGGCGGGGAGGGCGGCCTGGAGTTTCAGCTGCGCGGCGGTGAGGTCCGCGCCGAGGCCGAGGTCCCGGGCGGGGCCGGGGGCGCCGGCGAGGAACAGGGAGCCGGCCTGGGCGTCCGTCAGACCGGTGAGGCGGGTCCGGTAGCCGTCGACGAGGCGGAATCCGCCGGCCGGTCCCCGGTCCGCGTGGACGGGGATCCCGGAGGCGCCGAGCGCCTCGACGTCCCGGTACACGGTACGGACGGAGACCTCGAGCTCGGCGGCGAGGTCGGGGGCGGTCATCCGGCCCCGGTTCTGGAGCAGCAGGAGGAGCGAGAGGAGCCGGTCGGCGCGCATGCGGTCATTGTCCGGCATACCTGACAGGAGATGTCAGGTACACCGCCCAGGCTGTGCACGGACGGGCCGACGGCCCGCAGAACCCACACCAGGAGGCCCCGGTGCCCACGACGCCCACCACAACGCCCGCACCCGCTCACGCGCCCACCACCAGCGCCAACGCCAACGCCTTCACCTTCAAGGACTGGGAGGAGCACCCGGTCGGCCCGGAAGGCGCCTTCCCCCGCCTGGCCCGCGCCACGGTCACCAACGCCTTCACCGGCGCCCTCACCGCCCCCGCGACGGCCTGCACCTACACCGTGGCCTACACGGGGGACAGCACCGGCACCTTCACCGGCATGGAGCTGGTCACCGGCACCGTCGACGGCCGCGAAGGCGGCTTCGTCCTGGAGGAAAACGGCACCTTCGACGCCACCGGCACCCACTGCCGTTTCACCGTGCTCCCCGGCTCGGGCACCGGCGGCCTGGCCGGCCTCGCCGGCTCCGGCTCCTTCACCCACCGCTACGGCGACACCTCGGTGGAGTACGCCTTCGAGTACGCCTTCACGGATGCGGCCACGACCGCCGATCAGTCGGCGTAGCGCAGCAGGCGCAGCGCGTTCGCGACGACCACGAGGGTGGAGCCCTCGTGGACCAGGACCGCCGGGCCGATGCCGAGGCCCAGGGCGGTGGCCGGGACGAGTACCGCCACGATGCCGAGGCTCAGCCAGAGGTTCTGGCGGATGATGCGGCTCGCGCGGCGGCTGAGGCCGGTGATGAAGGGGAGCCGGCGCAGGTCGTCGGACATCAGGGCGATGTCCGCCGTCTCCAGGGCCACGGCCGATCCGGCCGCGCCCATCGCCACGCCGACGGTGGCGCCGGCCATGGCCGGGGCGTCGTTCACGCCGTCGCCGATCATCGCCGTACGGGCCGTGCGGCGCAGCCGGGTCACCTCGGCGACCTTGTCCTCGGGCAGCAGGCCTCCCCGGATCTCGTCCATGCCGATCGCGCGGCCCACCGCGTCGGCCACCCGCTGGTCGTCGCCGGAGAGCATCACGGTCCGTTGCACCCCGAGCCCGCGCAGGGCGGCCACCGCCGCGGCGGCCTCGGGGCGCGGGGCGTCCATCAGGCCGAGCGTGCCGAGCCAGCGGTCGCCCCGGCGGACCAGCATGGTGGTGCGCCCGGTCCGGGCGAGTTCCTCCGTGCGCTCGCGGAGCCCGGCCGGTACGGGCGGTCCCGCGAGGGTGTCGGCGTAGGCGAGGCTGCCGATGTGGACGGCCTCTCCGTCGAGCTCGGCGACGATTCCGCGGCCGATGACCGCCCGCAGGCTGCGCGCCTCGGAGGGGGCGGCCTCGGAGGTGGTGGCCCCGAAGGTGGCGGCCTCGGACGTGGCGGCCCGTTGCAGGAGTCCGGCGCCGTCGCGGACCACGGCCTGCGCGAGGGGGTGGTCGCTGAGGCGCTGCGCGGCGACGGCGGTGCGCAGCAGCTCCTCGCGTCCGGCGGCGTGGACGGGCTCGATCTCGGTGAGCCGGGGCCGGCCCTCGGTCAGGGTGCCGGTCTTGTCGAAGGCGATGGTCCGCAGCCGGCCGAACTCCTCCAGCGGCGCCCCGCCCTTGACCAGTACGCCTCCGCGTGCCGCCCTGCCCACCGCGCTGAGCACGGCGGCCGGTGTGGCGATGGCCAGGGCGCAGGGGCTGGCGGCGACGAGGACGGCCATGGCGCGGTAGAAGCTGTCGGCGAAGGGCTCGCCGGTGAGGGCGCCGGCGGCCAGCAGTACGGCGACGAGTACGAGGACGCCCGGTACGAAGAACTTCGTGACCCGCTCGGTGAACCGCTGGGTCGGCGAGGTGCGCTCCTCGGCGTCCTGGACCAGCTTGACGACCCTGGCCAGGGTGTTTTCCCCGGCGAGCCGGGTGACGGCGATGTCGAGGGCGCCGGAGCCGTTGACCGTGCCGGCGTAGACGCGGCTCTCAGGACCGGCCGCGCCCGGGTCGGCGAGGGTGGCGGCCCGGTCGGCGACGGGGGTCTTGTCTGCGGGAACGCTCTCGCCGGTGATGGGCGACTGGTCGACGCTGCTGGTGCCCGCGGCGACGAAACCGTCGGCCGGGACGCGGGTGTGCGGGCGGACGACCACGGTGTCACCGATGGCCAGCTCCTCGACCGGGACCTCCACCGGCGCACCCGGACCCCGGCGCACCAGGGCGGTACGCGGGGCCAGCTCGCCGAGCGCTTCGATGGAGCGGCGGGCCCGGCCCATGGCGTAGCCCTCCAGGGCGTGGCCGAGGCTGAACAGGACGAGCAGGACCGCACCCTCCTCCCACCGCCCGATCGCGGCGGCGCCGGCCGCGGCGACGAGCATGAGGAAGTCGACCTGGAAGCGGCCGCCGCGTACGGCGAGGAGCGCCTCGCGGAGGGTGAAGAACCCGCCGAAGGCGTACGCCGCGACGAAGAGGGCCTGCGGGACGGGTCCTGAGGAGCCGGTGAGCTGGAGGGTGAGGCCAGTGAGGTAGACGGTGAGGGCGAGCAGGGCGCTGACCAGCTCCGCGCGCTCGCCCAGGAATCCGTGGCGGTGAGTCGTCACGTTCTCGGCTTCAGTCATGACATCAACATATCAGCATGTTGAAATATATGGACCTGAAGATGCCCTGATGCATTGATCTAAAGTGACGGCATGGAACCGGAACCGCTCACCGAACCGGACGCCGCCGCCGTGGCCGAGGTCCTGCAGGGCCTGGCCTCCCCGGCCCGGATCCGCATCCTGGCCCGGCTGCTGCACGCCCCCTGCTCGGTCGGCGAGCTGGCCGAGGCGCTCGACCTCGGCCAGCCCACCGTCTCCAACCACCTGCGGCTCCTGCGCCACCTCGACCTGGTGACCGGCCGCCGCGACGGGCGCAGCGTGATCTACGAACTCCACGACGCGCACGTCACCGCCCTGCTCCAGCAGATCCTCGAGCACGTCCACCACAGCGCCCGGGCGTAGGAACCGCTCCGGGGCCGGGCAAACGAACCGCGACGGCGGCCGGGCACACGAACTGCGACGGCGGCCGGGCACAGGAAGCGCAACGGCGGCCGGGCGTGGGAACCGCCCGGCCGCCGTGCGCAGGACCCGCTACCGCTACGGCGCGCCGAAGGTGAGCGTCAGCTTCGGCGAGCCCTCGTTGGCCGCGGCCTCCGAGGACCACAGCCACAGCGCGTCCGTTCCGGCACTGCTCAGCGCCAAGCCGTACGCGCTGCCGAGCGCCCCCGCGACAGCCGTCTTGTCCAGGCCGGTCGTCTGGACGGCCGAGCCCTCCGGGACGCCCGCGAAGCTGCCGAGCGCCGGGCCGCCGAGTGCCGGGCGGTTGGCGTACGTGGTCCCGGCCTCCGTCCAGGAGCCGGTGATCGGGAGCACGGACACCGTGTCCGTCGTGCCGGCGCCGGCCATGGTGCTGGTCTTGACGCTCAGCGTGGCCGCCTTGAGCACCGTGCCGGCGGGCGCGGCGGGCAGGTTGAACCGCAGGTAGCTCGCGTAGAACGAGGTTCCGCGCACCGCGAGCGAGCCGGACGTCCCGTAATTGGTGCCCGGGGCGCCCGCGTTGGCGTACGTGTCCTCCGCGGCCTGGACCTCGACGACCGAGTCGGCCGGGGCGGAGGCCAGGGTGTGGTGGTTCTGCACCTGGGCCGCGCTGAGGACCGTCGGGTAGACGGCGGTCTCGTCCAGCCGGCCCGCCCAGTACTCGCTGACCGGACGGTTCGGCCAGCCGCCGAGGCTGTCGCCGCCGACGTGCCAGTAGCCCGCGAAGTTCTCGTGCGCGGTGAAGCCCAGCGTGCCCTTCTGCACTCCGTCCACGTACAGGACCATGCCGCCCGGGCCCTGGGTCGCGACGACGTGGTGCCACTGGTTGTCGTTGTACGCGGCCGCGGTCGTGACGGTGTGGGTCCCGCCGCTGTAGACGCCGTAGACGAGCCGGCCGTCATTGGTCATGTAGACGTGTTTGTCGTACTGACTGCTGCCGCGGGCCTGGTTGTTGCCGAACCCGATGAGCTTGCCGCCCCTGGTGGTGTTCGTCTTGAACCAGGTCTCGATGCTGTACGTGGAGCCGACGTTCTGGCGGCGATCGCCGTACACCTGGGTGTCCGTGCCGTCGAAGCCGATGGCCGTGCTCGCACCCGTGACCGCACCGGGCGTCTGGCGCAGGGCGGGGGCGTTCAGGTGCACACCGCTCTGGTTGCCGCCGTCCGAGGAGTCCGCGACGAAGGGCAGGGCCGACTCGTCGTAGCGCCAGAACAGCTGGGCGCCGTCCGTGCGGACGGCGCTCGGGTACGCGTCGGGCGAGTTCGGCACCGTCACGCTCGCCGTGGCCGACAGGGCGCTGGCGTTGCCGGCCGCGTCGGTGGCGGTCACCCGGTAGGTGTAGGACTGCCCGGCGGTGACGGTGGTGTCGGTCCAGGAGGCCTGCGGGCGGCGGAAGAACAGGGAGTCCGCCGCGACCGTGGCGATCGGCGTGGCCGCGCCGCCCCGGTAGACCTTGTACGTGAGCGTGCCGTCGTCCAGGTCGAGGCTGGTGCGCCAGCGCACCTGGACCTCACCGGGCTTGAAGCTCACGGCGCTCGCCACCGGGACGCTGGGCGCACCCGTGTCCCCGGTGGAGGCGAAGCGCGTCAGGCTCTGCTGCGCCGAGCCGTTGACGGTGGTGAACTCGCCGCCCACCCAGAGGTACTTGACGCCGCCCTTGGAGCCGACCGCCATCACGCGCGGGCCGATGCCCTCGCCGATGCCGTCGTTGGTGTCGGGAGCCCAGCCCAGCTTGCCGGTCGCGGTGGTCGGCTGGGCGAGCAGGTGGTGGCGCTGGCCGTCCGGGAACTCGCCGATGCCGGAGCAGTCGTGCGCGTGCGAGGCGCTGTAGAGCACGTCCTGGTACGGGAGCACGGCCTGGGTCGCCCCGAGGCAGGTGTCGCGCCAGCGCTGGCCGAAGTCGCTCAGGTTCAGGGCGATCCGGCCGTCGAAGACGCCACCGCCCGTTCCCTCGTTGGCGGTGTAGAAGCCGGTCGCGTCGGTGGCTATGTCTTTGACCACCGAGTTGGTCTCGACGAACCCGGGGTAGGCCTTGGTGACGGCGCCGGTCGTCGCGTCGACGACGGCGAGGGCGTGGCTGTTCGTACCGCCCACGGTGAAGAAGTCGCCGCCCAGGACCACGTGTTCGCCGTCGGGGGTGAGCTCTACGGCCCGGCCCGGCTCGTCGGCGTTCGCGGTGAAGGGCTTCAGCGTGCCGTCGGCCGCGTCGACGGCGGCGAACCGCTCGCGCGGCTGGCCCGCGACGGTGAGGAAGTCGCCGCCCGCGTACACGGTGTCGCCGTTGACGGCGAGGGCGCGGACGGTGGCCGCGAAGGCGGGCCGGAAGCCGGTCTTCACGGTGCAGGTCGCCACGTCGATGGCGGCGAGGCTGGAGACCGCGGTGCCGTTGACGGCGCCGAAGTAGCCGCCCGCGTACAGGGTCGCCTTGTCCGGCGAGAGGGCGAGCGCCCGGACGGTGGCGGTGCCGGAGCCCACGGTGAAGGACAGCTTGCAGGAGGTCGGGGCGCCCGTCGCGGCGTCGAGCGTCGCGAAGTTCACCGCCTCCTGCTCGGTCCCGGCGGCGCCGTCCGGCGGGCGCACCTCGGAGAAGGTTCCGCCGACGAAGACCTGGTCGCCCGCCTCGGCCAGGGCCCAGACGACGCCGTTGGCCTGCCAGGTGGGCAGCTCGTCGGCGGTGAAGGCCACCGGCGGGGTGATGGCCGCGGCCTCTTCGACGAGGCCGAGGCCCATGGCCGTGCAGCTGCCGGCCAGCGCCAGGGCGAGAGCTGTGGCCAGCCCTCTGGATCTACGCATGAACCCCCCAGTTCGAAAAACTTGAACGAGAACGAAATCGGAATGCAGAGTACTGAGTGCGGCACACGGAATGGCCGAAAATCGTCGTACGGATGTCCACAGTCGTGACCACGGGCACCTTAGGGGGAATCCCGGATCCGTTCACCGCACTTGACCCATCGGATGCCAAAAACGCGGCCCTGAAAGGCATCCGACCGTCCGGAACGTGGGACGCCGGGCCCGTTCTCGCCATTGCCGCCCCACCCGGGCCCGCGCCCCTCTACGGTGCCCTGGGGGACGGCACAGGCACGGGCAGGAGCGCACGCCCGGGAACGTAAGCGGGCGCGAGCGCGGGACCGGAGGGGCGGAGCGGGATGAGCGACGAAGAAGACACGCGGCTGGCGAGGATGACCCCCGAGATCTCCCGCCGCACCCTGACCCTGCTCCGCGGTCTGGCCGGGCTCGAGCCCCCGGAACAAGTGCCCGAGAAGGCGATGAACGCCGCCGACGAGATCCTCGCGGAGTACGGAACCGACGGGCTCCGCGTGCTGGTGATGACCCTGGCGGCCTGGGCTACGGCCCAGATCGAGAACGTCTCCGAACTGAGCGGACGCAGCCACGAGGCCGTCCTCGACGCCATGGAGCTGGCCTGCCTGGAGGCCGGCGCCGAGGAGTAGCCGGGCCGCGCTTCCGGCCAGCACTTCCGGCCCGCATTTCCGGCCTGCGGGGTTTGCGCGGCCGAAAATCGGACAATTCTCCGGAGACGGACGCCCCGGTTTCGGCCCGGCGTCAGCGACACTGGGGGAGCGGGGGGTCCCGATCGGAGGCCGTCGTGAGCACACCTTCCCCCATCCGGATCGCTGCCGTCCTGTCGACCGAACACCGTGGGCGGCTGATGTCGCACGCCCACGAGGTCAATTTCCGCGAGGGCGCGCGGATCTTCGACGAGGGCTCCCGGGCGGACTCCTTCTGGATCGTGCGCTCCGGCACGGTGACCCTGGAGATTCCGGTTCCGGGCCGCCGGCCCACACCCATCGAAAGCCTGGGCCCCGGAGAACTGGTCGGCTGGTCGTGGCTGTTCCCGCCGTACGTGTGGCAGCTGGGCGCCGAGGCCATGACCCCGGTCCGCGCGTACGAATTCGACGCCACGACCGTACGGATGCTCATGGACGCCGATCCGGCCTTCGGGTCCGCCCTCGGCCACTGGGTCGGGCGGGTGCTCGCGCTGCGGCTGCAGCAGACCCGGACCCGCCTCATGGACCTGTACGCCCCCCGCCTCGCCGCGAGCTGATCCGGGCGGGTTCGGGCCGATTCCGCCGACCGCTCCCCCACAGGTCAGCCACCTCGCGGCTGCTGCGGTCTGCGGTCATGTGTGCGCGCTGCGTGACGAGAAGTAGAGGTGCGAACGGGCGTTCCGGTTCCGCATGGGCAAGACTCGCGTCTGTTATCCGACGCAACGACGCGAGGAGTGTTCGACATGCGATCCGTCACCAGGACCCTGGGACTGTCGTCCGCCGCCATGGGGCTCACCGCCCTCACCGCCCTGACGGGCTCGGGCATCGCCGGAGCCGCACCCGCCGGCGGTGAAAGCCTCTACGCCCCGTCCGCGCTCGTGCTGAGCGTCACCGACGGCGAGGACGCGGCCGGCGGTACGGTGCTGCGCGCGGTCACGCTGGTCTGCGCGCCCCGGCCCGGCGGAACCCACCCGGACCCGGACGCGGCGTGCGCCGAATTACAGGCTCACGCCCCCGAGCTGGACGCACTCGCCGAGCCGCGCCCCGACGCGGCGTGTACCCGGGAGTGGAACCCGCTGACCGTCACCGCCGAAGGCGTGTGGCAGGGCCGCCGGATGAGCTACTCCTACACGTACGCGAACCCGTGCGCCCTGTGGAACAGCACCGGCACGGTCTTCACCATCTGAGACCCGGCTGCGCGGATCAGCCCAGCTCCAGGCTCGTGACCCCGTACATCCCGGCCAGGTCGAGGTTCGGTTCCTGGCCGGTGTACATCCGGGCGGTCTCGAAGGCCGGGGTCAGGCCCAGTCCGCCCAGCAGGGCGGCGGCCCGCGGATGGGCGTCCGGTACGTCCACGGCGACCTTGCCGTCGGGGGTCCGCTCCGCGAGCCGGAGCAGCAGGGCGGCGGCGACGGCCGGGTCGGCGGCGTAGAGCGGGCCGATCCGCGAGGCGCCGCTGCTCGGCCGGACGACGCCGAGCCCCTCGACCCGGCCGTCCCGGACCGCCGCGAGGGCGGTACGGCCGGGCAGGCCGACCCAGGCGGCGAGGAAGGCGTCGCGCGGCGCGGGGAAGAACTTCCGGTCGTAGGAGGCTAGTTGCCCGAAGGGCAGGGTGGTCGCGTCCACGATCCGCACCCCGGCCGCCGCCTCCTGCGGGGGTTCCCCGGCCGTCCGCGGCACCCCCTCGTGGCGGACGTTGTTCCAGGCCGACCGGAAGCCGGACTTGCGGTAGTTGTGCTGCTGCTCGACCACCCCGTCCAGCCCGACGAGCCGCCCGTGGAGCCGCTCCATGCCGGCCTTCCAGAGCTTGATCCCGTAGCCCTGACCCCGGACCTCGGGGCGGGCGATGTAGAAGCCGATGAAACCGAAGCCGTCGCCGTACCGGACGGCCGAGATGCAGGCGACGGGTTCCCCGCGGAGCCGCCCGACGAGGAATCCGCCCGGATCTGCGACGGTGAACGCGAACCGGTCGGAGTCCCCGGGGTTCCAGCCCTCCTCGTCGGCCCAGTCGCGGAGCAGCGCCATGTCGGCTGCGCTCGCGCCGTTGATCTCGAATCCAGTCGATCCCGTCATGTCCGATGTTGTACCAGATCCGCCCCCGAGGCCCGTGCGCCCCGGCGCGAGGCCTCAACCAACCGTCAGGAGGCGGACGAACGCCTCGCGATCGACCTCCCGGTGCAGATCGCTCACCTGCCCGTCGCCCACCTCCACGACCCGCCAGGCACCATCCGCGCGCAGCGCGAGGTCCGTGGTGACGAAGGCGCAGCCGAGCTCCGCGACGGCGGCCCGCACCGGTCCGAGGTCCGGCGCCGCGGCCTCGGCGTACGGACTGTCGGGGTGGGCGGTGACCAGCCTGGGTTCGGCGTCCCGCCACCAGACCCGTACCTCGGTGGCCACGCCCTCGGCCGCCGTGAACTGTTCGAAGGCGCGCAGCACCACCCCGCCGGCCAGGTCCTCGCCCTGGAGTTCCACGAAGCGGTTCACCACGCGGTGGACGGCGGCCCGGTCCGCGAGGTCGGGGAGGTGGCAGGCCTCGGCCCACTGGTGCTTACGGGATTTCACGTAGTCCTTGACGATGCCGGCGCGGGAGGGGAGGCCCGCGGCGGCGTCCGCCAGCCGGTCCGGCTCCGGGGTCTGCCCCGGGAGTGTCGCCAGCCACCGGCTGGGCGGGGTCAGTCCGGCGAACGCCTCGTACCAGCCCGGTAGTTCATGGGCGCGCCGGTACGCGTCCGGGGTGACGCGGAGTGCGCATCCGCGCTCGCGCAGGGCCGCGTCGAGGTCGGCGTACCGGGCCGCCGGGATCATCCAGCCCCGGTACCAGAGCTCCCCCGCCCCGGAGGGCACCCGGGCCACGGCCCGGCCGGCGTCCCCGGCGAGCAGCGCGTCGTGGTCGATGAGCCCGATGTCGCCTCCTGCGGCGCGCACCGCACGCGCCTCCTCGGCGAAGTGGGCGTCGGGCCGGCGCTCGTTCAGCGGATCGGAGCAGTACAGGACGGTGGTCGACATGCCGCCACCCTACGGATGTCCGCGCGCAGACGGGCCCCGGATGCACCGGCCGTCCCCCGCAGTGATGTGATCAGCACGGGAACCGGAATGCCGGAATGCCGGAACAGCGGAGTGCCGGAAGCGGAACCGGCCGGGGAGCGGGAGGGTGTTCGTGCTCGGGATGGGTGAGCTGGTCGCGGGCTGGCGGGAGGCCGGCGTGGGCGAGGGCATGGCGTTGATGGTGCACGCCTCGCTGTCCGCGCTCGGGCGCGTGGACGGTGGCGCCGCGACGGTGGTGGCGAGCCTGCGCGAGGCGGTGGGGCCGACCGGGACGGTAGCCGTCCCGGCGTTCACCTGGGAGGTGGCCGACCCCGACCCGGAGCACGTGGGCGTGCCCGACGCCGTGGTGGCGGCACGGCGGGCCGCGGTGCCGCTGTTCCACCCGGGGCTGCCGGTCACGCGTGCGCTGGGCGCCGTACCGGAGGCCTTGCGATCCCTGCCCGACAGCCTGCGCAGCGGACATCCGCAGGCGTCGGTGGCGGCGGTGGGCGCCCGCGCGGCAGAGGTCACGGCGGGGCAGTCGCTGGGCTTCGCACTGGGCCGCACCTCGCCGTTCGGCCGGCTGCACCACCTGGGCGCGCACATCCTGCTGATCGGGGTGGGCCACAACCGGAACTCGTTCCTGCACTACGTCGAGTCCCTCGTGCCCCGCCCCCGGCTGCGGGTGCGGCGCTTCCCGATGGAGGTGGCCGGTGAGCGCGTCTGGGTGGAGACCCCGGACGTGGGCAACGACAACGACACCCACTTCCCGGTCGTGGGCCCCGACTTCGAACGCCACGCGGGCATCCACCCGTCACGGGTCGGCGGCGCGGTGTGCCGTCTCCTCCCGGTACCGGCCCTGGTCGACTTCGCGGTCCCCCGGCTCCAGGAACTGCTGGACGCCGACTCGGGGTCCGCACGCTAGCCGAAACCCCGTGGAGAACGCCGTCCGGGCTGCCTAGAGTCGGCGCATGGGAAAGCCGCTCGTCGCAGTGTTCAGTGGGGCCGGGATGTCCACCGATTCGGGGATTCCCGACTACCGGGGGCCGCAGGGGCTGTGGCGCCGGGAGGCCGACGCCGAGAAGCTCGTGACCTACGAGTACTACATGGCCGACCCGGAGATCCGGCGCCGGTCCTGGCTGATGCGCGCCGAGATCGGGGCCCTGGAGCCCCGGCCGAACGCCGCGCACCTCGCCGTCGCCGAGCTGGAGCGCGCCGGGATCCCGCTGCGGGTGATCACTCAGAACGTGGACGGTCTACACCAGCTCGCCGGGACCTCCGCGCGCAAGGTGTTCGAACTGCACGGCACGGCACGGGCCGTGGTGTGCACGGCGTGTCATGCCCGTACCGGGATGGACGAGGCGCTGGCCCGGGTCGCCGCGGGGGAACCGGATCCGGCCTGTCTCGGGTGCGGCGGGATCCTGAAAGCGGCGACCGTGATGTTCGGGGAGCGGCTGGATCCCGAGGTGCTCGCGCGGGCCGTCGCGGTCGCCAAGGGCTGCCATGTCTTCGTGGCCGTGGGCTCGACGCTCCAGGTGCAGCCCGCGGCCTCGCTGGCCGGGATGGCCGCGGAGGCCGGGGCCCGCCTGATCGTCGTGAACGCGCAGGAGACCCCGTACGATTCCCTCGCCGACGAGGTGATCCGCGAGCCCATCGGGACGGCGCTGCCGGCCCTGCTGACGCGGATCGCCGCGGACGGAGCGTTCCTCCCGTAGGCCGGGCCGAGCGGCGTCGGCCCCCGCCGGCCCGTTTCAGCCCGCGTCGGCCGCCCGCCGCATCTCCGCCACGTCGAGCTTCGTCATCACGGCCGTCGCCCTGCCGGCCCGCCCCGGGTCGGGGTCGGAGATCAGCTCGATGGCCCCGGCCGGGATTCCCTGCCGGGGCCATCCGACCTTGTCCTTGATCCAGTAATCGGCGGCGGCCTCCGCCGCGCGGCTACATCTCGAGCATGCGATCGACGACCCGCCGGGCCGCCCGACCGTCGTCCAGGTCGCAGAACTCCTCCCGGAACGCCGCCCGCGCCCGCGCGTACTCCGCGCCCACCGCGTCCGCGTTCCGCACGGCCTCGATCAGGCTCGCCGAGTCCCTGAGCAGCGGGCCCGGGGCCTTCTCCTCCAGGGCGAAGGTGAAGCCTCGCAGCGTGTCCCGGTAGTGCTCCAGGTCGTACGCGAAGAGCAGGACCGGCCGGCCGGTGTGCATGAAGTCGAAGATCGCGGAGGAGTAGTCCGAGATCAGCACGTCGGCGACGAGCAGCAGGTCAGTGGGGTCCGGCCAGCGCGACACGTCGACGACGAACCCGTCGCGGACGCCGTCGCGCACCTGCTCGGTGACCTTGTGGTGGCCGCGGATCAGCAGGACGTGGTCCTCGCCGAGCTCGCGGCGGGCCGCTTCCAGGTCGATCCGCAGGTCGAGCCTGTAGCCGGAGCTGAGCGTCCAGCCCAGGCGGTTCTCCCGCCACGTGGGCATGTACAGGACGACCTTCTTGCCCTCCGGCAGGCCCAGCCTCCGGCGGACATCGGCTATGCGCTCCGCATCGGGCCGCACCAGCGCGTCCGTGCGCGGGCTGCCTGACTCGATCACCTCGCCGTCGTAGCCGAGGGCCCGCTTCAGGACCGGCGTGGCGTACGAGCCCGGGGAGGCGAGGAGCGACCACTGGGCGCTGTCGTGCGCCAGCGCGTCCAGCACCTCGGGGCTGGTGTAGTAGTCGTGCACGAAGTCGTGGCCGATCTGCTTCAGCGGCGTACCGTGCCACGTCTGCACGACGGTCTGGCCGGGGCGGCGGCGGAAGGCCCGCGGCACGCTGTCGTTGACCACGTAGTACCGGGCCCGCGCCAGCAGGTCCCAGGATTCGAGGCTGTCGTACGGGACCGCGCGGGCGGTCTCCGGGACCTCGGCCCGGCCGTCGCGCACCAGCCAGACGTGTTCCAGGTCCTCGCCGCGCCGCAGCAGTTCCTCGTGGATGGCGCGGGGCGAGTCGCCGGCGCCGTACCCCTGGAAGGCGTCGTAGACCACGATGTCCTTGACCGGGAGGGCCCTCTGCGCCGGGTACGTCACGTCGCGCGCGATCCGCTGCGCGTAGCGCGAGCGGTCGTGCGGGCCGGCCATCGGGTCCGCGACCAGCACGACGCGGTCGTGGAGGCGGCATTCGACGCGCATCAGGCGGCCCACGGCCGTGACGGCGTGGGGACCCGAGTGCAGCGCTGTCGGAGCGAACTGCAGCGGGGCGCCCCTGTCCACGCCCACCAGGCCCGCGGTGGCCCCGCCCCGGGAGGCCGGACGCAGCGTTGGCCACCAGCGGCCCTGCGGCAGCGGGGTGCGGCCGGCGCGGCTCTCGGGGAGCACCGGCTCGAAGGAGGCGGTGAAGGTGTCGCCGTCACGGGTGACGGGGTAGCTGAACTCCAGGCCGGAGGAGTTGTGCAGGACCAGTTCGTAGGGCTCGTCCAGGGGTGCGGCGAACCGGCCCCGGAGTGTCAGGGAGCCGTCCTCGGCTTCGACGGTGTCGATCAGCGGCGGGGAGAACTGCACCGAGAGGGCGAGGTGTCCGGCGGTGTCGCGCTTGGCGAACAGGGACCGGCCGGGCTCGTCTCCGGGCAGCGCGACGACCAGTCCGGCGAACCCGGCGCGCTCGTCGTGCGCCAGCCGGTGCTCGGTGCCGTCGGCGCCGGTCACGGACAGCTTCCACGGCTTCGGCGTCCACTCGCCGAGGGCGCCCGGAACCCCCGGGACGGCGGCCAGATCGGCCAGCGGCAGGCGGACGGTGAAGGGGATCCGGCCGCCCGTGAGGGCGGGGGCGGTCTCCAGCGGGAAGCTGAGCACGGTTCCGGAGGAGGCGTACTGTGCGCGCAGGGCGGCGCCGGCCCCGACCTCGGCGGCGAGTTCGCCCGACACCTCGACGGCTCCGTCGCCGGCCGGGCGGACGTCGAGGGCGCGGGCGCGGACGATCTCGACCCGGACGCTGAAGGAACCGGTGGTGCTCGGGACGATCCGCACGTCCGGGGCGACCCAGTGCGCGGGCGGGTTCTGCCCACTGTCGTGCTCGCCGCCCTTGAGCCGGTCGCGGTACAGGCCCCCGGCTCCGGTGACGAAGACGGAGGTGCCCCATACGCCTTCGCGCCACGTGCCGCCCGTCCGGAAGGCGGTGGGATCGATGACGGCGGTGAAGCCGGCCCAGTCGGCGTGGCGCAGGGCGAGGTGCGCGGAGTTCACCGTGGCCGTCGGCGAGGCGACCGTACGGGTGGTGACGACGGTCCGGCGGCCCTTGCCCTTCTCGCGCAGGACCAGCATCTTGCGCGAGCCGAGGCGGCTCTCGGCGCCCAGGTGTCCGGGCAGGGCGTAGCCGCGCAGCAGCAGTTTGCCGTCGGCCCAGCGGGCCTCCTCCACGCGGCTGACGACGCGGCGTTCGTGCGGGCCGAGGGTGAGGACCTCGGCGGGGACCGGCGCCTTGAGGAACGGGTAGGCGGCCTTCGGGCGGGTCAGTCCCCTGACCGGCACGCTGAAGGTGAAGTCGCGCTGGTGGTGGAGGAGGGCGACGAACTCCTCGATCCGGCCCTCCCCGGCGAGGTAGGCCTTGAGCCGGTCCGCGACCGCCAGGTCGGGCCACGGCCCGGTGCCGATCTCCCGGACGAGGCCGCCGGCCTCCTCGGCGAAGGCGGCACGGAAGTCGGCGCCCGCCTCGGCGACGTGCTTGTAGATGAGCGGGAGTTCCTCGATCAGCACGTTGCGGTCGTAGTCGCGCAGGTAGCGGGCGTAGTCGGCACCCTGCTTGCTCTGGAGGGCCTCGCGGACCAGGCGGACGGAGGCGACCCGGTCGATGACCGAGACCGGGTCGGTGGAGCGCTGGGTGATGGAGCGTTCGCCGGTCTCCCGGACTCGCCAGTGGTAGACGCACGCGGCGATGACGTCGACGCTCTTGGCGAAGTAGTGCGCCGGAATGGAGACGGGGGCGTCCTCGTAGAGGATGCCTTCCGGGTACTGGAAGGCGTGCTCGTCCCAGAAGCTGCGCCGGTAGACCTTGTTCCACGCGGTGCGGTCGGTGACCAGCGCCGGGAACTTGGAGATGTGGGTCTTCAGCCGGGTCGTGCGGAAGGCGGCGCGGTGGCCCCAGGACTGCTGCATGCCGACGGAGCGGAAGCGCTTGACGTTGCCGGCCGCGAAGTCGGAGCCGGTCTCGTCGAGGGCGTCGATCAGGCGCTGGTAGGCGTCCGGCGGCATGGTGTCGTCGCTGTCGACGAAGGCCAGGTACTCGGTACCCGGACTGATCGCGCGGGCGCCCGCGTTGCGGGCCGCGCCGAGTCCCGCGTTCTTCTGGAGGACCAGCCGGAAGCGGGCGTCACGGTCGGCGAATGCCTGGGCGATCGCCGCGCTGCCGTCGGTGGATCCGTCGTCGACGAGAACCACTTCGAAGTCACCGAATGTCTGTGCTGCTATGGATTCCAGACACTCGTCGAGATACAGCTCGACGTTGTAGACGGGTACGACGATACTCAGGCGCGAAGGCATGGGGGACGAATTCTCCAGCTTGATGACATGAGCGACGATCAGCCGATTGCTGCACCTTACTCCGTAACGAACCGGTGAAAATCGGTTCTCTCGGGCATATGCAATAGGCCGCCGGGGCGGGCGGCAATGAATTCAGCCGCCCGCCACCTCGCCGTCACCGGATCAGACTTCCAGCTCCGCCTCGATCTTCTTCAGCTGGTGGCGGGCCATGGCGAGGTTGGCCCGCGTCTTGTCCAGCGCGAGGTAGAGGAAGAGCCCCGCGGAGCCCCGGCCCTTGAGGAGCCGGATCAGGTGGTACTGGCTTCCGAGGGTGATGAGGATGTCCTCGATCTCGTCCTTCAGGCCGAGCATCTCCATCGTGCGGAGTTTGGCCCGCACCACGTCGGTATTGCCCGCGGCGGCGACCGTGAGGTCAAGATCCTTTCCACCGCCGATGGTGCCGAGAGCCATACCGCTGCCGCAGTCGACCAGGGCGACGCCGAGCACGCCCTCGATACTGGTGGTGGCTTCCTTGAGCGATGTTTCCACGTTGGCCATGACAATTCCTCTTTCTCTTCGGTTTCCTGGGCGCTCTTCTGTTTCCCGGGCGCTTTCGGTCAGTGCAGTTCGTTCGGTCGATCGGTCGGTCGGTCGGTACGGATGTACGTGGTCGAGGGGAGTTCGAGGGGATCAGGAGTCCTGGCCGGTGCCCGGAGCCGCACCCGTGGGCGTGCCCGGGGACGGGCCGCGCCGGCCGAGGCTGTGGTCGATCAGCTCCGCTATGCGCAGGCTGGAGCGGCGGGCCTCCAGGTGGAGCCGGCCGACGTTGACGCGCGGCTCCGCGATCAGGGTCAGTACGGCCGCGTCGCCCGCCGCGTAGGTGGCGACGTAGCCGTCCTCTCCGCGCACGAGCAGCTCGCGGAACCCGCCCTGCCCCGTGCAGTCGCTGAGCCGCTGGGCCACTCCGAGGGCCGCGGCGGTCAGGGCGGCCACGGATTCCGCCTCGGTGGCGGCGCTGTCGTGGGCCAGGACCAGGCCGTCGACGCTCGCGGCGAGCGCCCCGCCCAGCTGCGGAACGCGGGCCCGCAGCCGTCGGAGCTCCGCGAGTATCTCGGCCTCGGCTTCGGCGGGCACCGTACTCATGTCGGACCTTCTCCTTTCGGACTGCCGCCGCTCGGAACGGTCGCCGCGCTGGGCGGCTCGCAGCGGGAGCCTCACAGGCTTGCCTCCAGTGCGTCGCGTAACCGGCGCAGCAACGCCACGTCCGGGGACTGCGCCTGCGTCATCCAGTCGGGCAGCGGCGTCTCCGCGGCGGCGGCGGGTGCCGGCGCGTGCGGGGTCTCGACCAGCCCGGCCGCCGCGAGGCGTCGTACGTCGAGCAGGGTGTGGAAGGCCGGCCGGCCCAGCACCCAGGCGAGGTCCGCCGGTGTCCGCACCCCGTCGGCCCGGTCCAGCAGGATCCGCTGGCGTGCCGTGATGGTCTGGCCGGGGGCGGCGGGGCGGGGCACCACCGGGGAGGTGTCCAGCAGCGGATAGGGCCAGACCGCGTCGAGCAGTTCCCGGCGGCGGCAGGTCTCCCGCTCGACGGCGGCGGCCGGAACGGAGCGGACGGAGCCGATCCAGTGGGTGGCCCCGCGCCGGAAGCGGGAGGGCCCGCTGCCCGGGGACAGCGCGAAGAAGGCGGCGTCGAAGATCGCGGCGAGGTGGCATATCTCCAGTTCGCCGCCTGCGAGCCCGCCGCTGTCGACGAGGAAGCGGGCGACCTGGCGGCGGGCTCCGGCCTGGTTCACGGCGTCGGTCCAGCGCTCGGGTGTGAGGCCCCCGCCGGTGGTGAGCAGGACGTCGAGTCCGGGCGTCGCCGGGCTCTCCGCGTGCACCACGCGGCCGTCCTCCAGGAAGAGGGTGCCGCGCTCG
Source organism: Streptomyces sp. NPDC059957 (assembly GCF_042730015.1). NCBI lineage: Bacteria > Bacillati > Actinomycetota > Actinomycetes > Kitasatosporales > Streptomycetaceae > Streptomyces > Streptomyces sp. NPDC059957. Next base: position 101,110 of record NZ_JBHWMB010000026.1, read on the forward strand.
CGGAACAGGGCGCCGGTCGCCCGTTCGGCGGCGAGCCGGGTGAGCAGCGGGGAGACGGCGGCAACAGCGGTGGCGGTCACTTCAGCACCAGCTCCTCGGCCAGGGCCCGGAGTCTGTGCCGGGCGAGGGCGAGGTTGCCGTCGGTCCGGTCGAGCCACAGGTGCAGGAAAACGCTGCTGTCGAAGCTGGTCTCGACGAAGCGGAGCACGTGGTACCCGGTCCGGGTGGTGACGATCAGGTCCTCCACGGGCGGCCCGGCGGCGTCCTGCGCCCCGTCACCGCCCGGGGCGAAGGACTCGTATTCGGCGGCCGCCCGGGCCAGTTCGGCGGTCTCGGCCGCGGTGGTCTCGTGGTCCCCCACCGGTGATTCCCCGGCGGTGCCGAGGGCCAGTCCGCTGCTCCAGTCGACCAGCGCGGCCCCCCTGGCACCTGGCAGGGCCATGGCTTCGAGCAGGCATTCGTCGATCCCGGGCACGCGGGCTCCCCTCCCGGCCGGACCGTGCGTGGTGCACGGTCGTACGGCGCGACAGAAGGGAACTTACTCAACTTCCACACTGCGGAAGGGCGTTCTGGCATTTTCCGCTGGAACATGCGCGATGGCACGTGACAGCTTGGCCGGAACCCCACCCCTTTTGATCATTACTGCGACGACACCCCCAGAGCGGCACGCCTCCACACACCATTTCACCCGACCGGGGGCCCCGTACGCTGCCAGAACGACCTGGAAAGAACCCTCTGGTGGTGCTTCGAGCGTTCCTTGCGCAGGGCCTCGGTGAAGCTCCGGCCCCCGCGCCCGGTGGCTGCCTGCACCAGCGCCGCGGCGTCACGCAGGAGCCCGGCCGCCTCCAGTGCCAGCACCAGCCCCACCTGGTCCGGCACGGATCTGGACTGCGCGGCCTCTTCCACGAGGTGGACGCCGATCGAGGGGCGCTCCGGGCCGGCGGCGCTGCCGAGGCGTGCCAGCTGCCGCAGGAGGAGCACGATCTCCTCCACGTCCCGGTGCACCAGGACCTGCAGCAGCGAGGCCAGCTCCCCCTTCAGCCCCGCGGCTCCGAGGCCGAGCAGGAGCGGTGCCATCGCCGCGGGCGGGCCGCTCCGTGCCTCCCCGACGAGAAAGACGCTCCCCGCGAACGCGGACCGGGCCTGGTGCAGGTGGATCAGGAACCAGGCGACGTGCCCGGTGGGCCGCCCGCGCACGATGCTGGTGAAGACGGTACGGGCGTACTCGGTCAGCCCGTTCGCCTCCAGGCCGGCGGCCACCGCGGCGGCTTCCTTCGGCCCGGCGGTCCGCGCGGCGCTCTCCAGCAGGGCTTTCGCACCGGGGGAGGTGCGGTCGAGGCCGTCCAGGAGCTGTGGCAACTCGCCGGAGGCGACGCTCCGCAAGGCCGTGATCAGCGCTTCCGAGGCCTGCTGGTGGCGGCCCATGGCGTGCATGTCCGTGATCAGCAGGCAGGTGTCGGCCGTCGGCCGGGAGAAGATGGCCTGGTTGACGACGGCGGTCGCGACGTGGTGCTTGTTCATGGCCTGCAGGGCGCAGACGAGGGCGAGCAGGTGCTCGACGGTCTGGCCCTGTGTCGTGCGGAAGACGTCCTCCGCATCCTGGCGCAGGCCCGCCCGGGAAAGGGCCTCGGCGAGCGCCGCCACGTCATAGGCGGAGCGCCGCGTCGCCGCCGCGGTGAGCAACGCGCTCTTGACCGGATGCATGCCCGCCTCCGTGAGGGCGCAGCTCAGGTCCACGATGTCGTAGACGGTGCGTTCGACGGCGACCGCATCGACGGCGGCGGCGATCGACGCGTCCAGCCCGGTGCCGACCAGCCACGTGAGCAGCGGAACCACGTCCGGCACCGGCCGGGTCGCACAGGCGGCTCCGAGCAGGGTCGCCGCCTGCTCCAGCAGGCCGCCGGCGTGCAGGCCACGGACCAGTACGGCCACATCGCGCGGGGTGTGTAGCTGGACCGAGGCGCGCAGCAACTGGACCAAGTGCTCTTCCAGGCCCGCGTGGTGCAGGTTCACCATCAGCGCGCAGGTGTCCTCCACCGAGCGCGTCATGACCAGCGCGGGCAGAGCGGCCTCGGCGTGCGCGTGGAGGCCCGCGTTCTGGAGGCCCGCCAGCAGAACGGCGACCTCCTGGACCTCGCGGGACCGGCTGACCGAGGAGACGAGTTCGCTGGCCATGGCCCGCTGGGTGCGCGACTCCAGATCGGCGACGACGGTGATCAGCTCCGCCACGGAGGCGCTGCGGTCGGTCTCCTCCAGCACGGCCATCAGCGAGACGCGGCCGGCCGGCCCGGTCTCCGGGTCCTGCGCCTGCTCCAGCTGGATCTCCAGGTGGTGGCACTGGTCCTCGGCCGCGATCAGCTCCGCCCGGGCCACGGCCAGGGCTTCGCGGAGGTAGACCACCTGGAGCCCGAGGTCACGGCACTCGTTCTCCAGCTCGTCGAACTCGCCCTGCCACAGTTCCAGGTCGTTGCGGTGGGCGAGCCGCTGTTCCTCGAGGTCCACGGCGAGTTGCCGACAGCGTCCGTGGGCCTCGGCCAACCGCTGGGTGCGGTCCATCAGGGCCTCTTCCAGGGCGCGCTGACGGGTCCGTATGCGGCGGGTCTCCTCGTCGGCCTCTGCCAGGCGATCCTGCAGCGTCTGCTTCTCCCTGTTGCGATGGGAGGCGACGACCTCGCGGTGCCGAGTGCGCAGGGCGCCTTCGGCTTCGAAGGTGAGGGGCGCGTCGGCCTCGCGCAGGTCGGCGAGGACCCCGGCGACGAAGTCCCAGGGGGGAACCCGCTCCCCGTTGAGGTAGCGGGTCACCGTACTGGGGTCCATGTGCCGGCGTGCGGCGTAGCGGCGCACGCTGACGCCCAGAGCCTGGAACATGCCGCGGATGTCCTCGACGAAGGCCCGCTTCTCCGGTGGAAGGCCCTCCTTCAACGGGGATAAGCGAGCCGGTTGTGCTGTGCGCTCCATGTCCAACAACCCCGTCACAGACGCTGCCTCATCCGATCTGTCCCGATCGAACGTCCAGTATCCCTGCCCT
>NZ_JBHWMB010000027.1:0-103117 GCF_042730015.1 Streptomyces sp. NPDC059957
GGACTGAACGGCCTCGCTACGCTCGGCCGGGGCGCCTTCGGCGCCTGGCTCTCCGCTTCGCTCCGAGCCATGGCCGGCCTTCGGCCGGGAGTCCTTCGCTTCGCTCCGGACTGGTTCTGGTTCCGCTGCGCTCCACCAGAGCGGGGCCTGCTCCGCAGGCCCCGGGGCTCCCGTGCTGCGCGCGGGAGGTGACCCCGTTTCACGGGGTCCGGGCCTGCGGCCCGTTGGGTGGGTCCGCTCCGCTCCCCACCCCTGGTCCTTCCGGCTCCGCCTCCAGGACCAGGCCTGCTTCGCAGTCCTGGCAAGCAGCAGCCGCTACCCCCGCCTGGGGTCCCGGACCACCTTGCCGTTCTTCACGAAGAGCCTCACGCGTTGCTCGTTGAAGTCCATCGTGACCATGCTGCCGTCGGGCACCACATGGACCGTGATCTCCGGGAACTCCGCCCGGATCTGCTCGCGGGCCTCCTCCGCCGACTTCCCCGTCAGCTCCGGCCACTCACTTTTCGCCACCACAAGCTCCTCCACGAGGGATCACAGGCCGCTGTCGATACCGGTCACGGCCGGCGGGCCGAGTGGGCAATCGGACTCTGAGAGGCCTGCCTCCTTCAGCGCTGCCGTGACGATCCGCATGGCATCGAGCTCCGCCTCGTACTTGTCCGGGGCCTCCACCTCAAGCCGAATGGAGAAGGTGCCGTCCTCGTTCAGCGTGAGGAGGCGCAGTCCCTCGTTCTCACTGACCTCCGTGTGTCGCGGGGCCAACTTCCGCTCGACGGCAAGAGGCACGGAAGCGGCAACATCCGACACGAACGTACCCGGGACCGTGATGACAAAGCTGGTCACGGCAACTCCTCACATAGAACAAAACTCCACTGCCACCCGGCTGCCCCCGATTCTTCCCAGTGAACTCGTCACATGCCATCTCGGACGCGAGGGCCAGCCCGCCCCACATCGCCGACACCAAAACGACCAACCAAGAGCCGCATAATCTGACTCAAAATGACAGTCGGATACAGACTTGAACTAACGGTTCATAGCGAGGAAACCTCGCCACACAGCTGTCCTTTGTCAGCGAAGACAGCCGACTGCGATCCGCTGACCAGGGCGGACTATCTTCGTTGGCAACAGCTTTGAAGCCCCGCCGTGCCTACTGCTGTCAGTCGCCACCACCACCGCCTCCGCCGAGACCGCCTCCATCCGCGCCGTTGTCCGTTCCGTGACCGCGGTCGTCGTCGAGGGCTTTGCCCATGCGGATCAGGGTGCGCCCGAGGGTGCCGGGGACGGGGCGGGCGCCGGCAGTCCCGCGTCGGGCGGATCCAGGGACGAGTGCGGCGGGACCGTGGAGCGCGTACCCGGGCACATGTCCCGCCGAGGCAGCGTCCGCGAGGCGTCGCCGTCCGGCGCGGGTGGGCTTCCGTCGTCTGCGACGCACCAGCCCCAGAGAGACAAGGCGGCGAGCGAGTTCGTCGACCTCGGAGGAATGCCTGACAGCCTCAATGACCTCCCTCACCGGCTTGCTCCGCGGGCAGGCGGCGATGACGGCGAGCTCCACCGGGTGTTCCGGGCGCTCCTCACCGATGACGCGTAGGCGGGCGGCCCCCAAGGACAGCGTCCCGCGCTCGATGAGGGAGACAACCACACTCTCCGCGACCCGCAGGCCCCCGCCGGCAAGGTAGGCGTATTGGTAGACCTCCAGGTCTCCGCCGCCACTGTCCGCTTCTCCGCGCCGGAACATCCGCGTCATCCTGCGTCCCCCTCAAGCCCACATGTCGCTCTCAGACCCGCATGATCTCGCCGACGCTGCCGCTCCGGCGAGCCTTTACCTATGGTCAGAGCTTCTTCTGAGCTTCAAGACGCCAAAGACGGCCGCAACGACTGTGTTCGCTGTCAAAACGCCTCGCTTGGATGACAACGGACAACAGCAGTCGTGTCGCGGATCAGTGAACCTGCTCAGTCCAGCCCCCACCCGCGGTTTGTAGACGGCGGCGCGCGCGTCGTCCCCGACAGGCATACGGCGCCACCTTCGACTTAGCAGGGTCTGTCAAACGAACGGTGTAACTGGGGTTGTTGAGGTTACTGGCGGGCTGCTGAGAGGCGGCCGTCGAAGGTGATGTCGAAGGCGTTCAGGGCGGTCTTCCAGCGCATGGTCCAGCGGGTCTGGCCCTTGCCGGTGGGGTCCAGGGACATGATCGCCATGTAGACGCACTTGAGTGCGGCCTGCTCGTTGGGGAAGTGGCCGCGGGCCTTGACCGCCCGGCGGATCCGCGCGTTCACGGACTCGATCGCGTTCGTGGTGCAGACGATCCGGCGGATCTCGGTGTCGAACCGGAGGAACGGAGCGAACTCCTCCCAGGCGTTCTCCCACAGCCGGACGATCGCCGGATACTTCTTGCCCCACGCGTCGGCGAACTCCGCGAACCGTTCCAGTGCGGCCTCCTCGGTCGCCGCCGTGTAGACGGGCTTGAGGACTTTAGCGATCTTGTCCCAGTCCTGGCGGGCCGCATAGCGGAAGGAGTTCCGCAGCAGGTGGACCACGCAAGTCTGGACGGTGGTGCGGGGCCAGACGGTCTCGACCGCGTCGGGCAGCCCCTTGAGTCCGTCGCAGACCAGCATGAGGACATCGCTGACGCCGCGGTTCTTGATCTCGGTGAGGATGTGCATCCAGTGCTTGGCGCCCTCGCCGCCGTCGCCGGCCCACAGCCCCAGGATGTCCCGCCGGCCTTCGGTGGTGACAGCGAGTGCAACGTAGATGGGCCGGTTCGCGACCGCGCCATCACGTATTTTCACGTGGATGGCGTCGATGAAGATCACGGGATAGACCGGGTCGAGAGGCCGGTTCTGCCACTCGGCCATGCCCTCCAGGACCTTGTCGGTGATCGTGGAGATCGTCTGCCGGGAGACGTCGGCGCCATAGATCTCGGCCAGGTGGGTCTGGACCTCGCCGGTCGTCAGCCCCTTCGCGGCGAGCGAGATGACCATCTCGTCCACCCCGGACAGGCGCCTCTGCCGCTTCCGCACGATCTTCGGCTCGAACGGCCCCTCACGGTCGCGGGGAACCGTTATCTCCACTGGGCCGACATCAGTCAGGACCGTCTTGGAGCGGGTGCCGTTGCGGCTGTTGCCGCCGTTCTTCCCGGCCGGATCGTGCCGGTCATAGCCGAGTTGATCGGTGATCTCGCCCTCCAGAGCGGACTCCAGCAGCCGCTTGGTCAGCTGCTGCAACAGCCCGCCCTCGCCGGTCAGCTGCAGCCTCTCGGCCTGGGCCCGGCCCACCAACTCCTCGATCAACTGCTGGTCCACGGACGCGGACTGCTGCGGCTCGGCCGCCTCGACGGCCTCGGGCTCACTCACGTTGTTGCTGGTCATCGGTGCATCTTCCTTGATCAGGAGTTACACCGTTCCTTTTACAGACCCCCTCGGGGGCTGGATCCAGCAGCAGAAGCAGTCGGCCACCTGGGCGCGGTTGCTGCCCGAGCAGCAGGAGCGGCTGACCACGCTCGGCGGCGTCTGGATCGCCAACCAGGAAAAGAGCCCGCCGCGACCAAATCCACACCGGCCAGCTACGCGCGCTCGCCGACCTCGACATCGACCGGGCGTAGTTCAGGTCTCTCGCCCTGGCTGGGACGGTTCGGCCGTCGAGGCCCGCGTCGGCGCCATCTCCTTCACCGCCGGTCGGGCGTGAGACGGCATGGGGCGTCAGCCTGTCGGAGCCTCTCTGCGGCTGTATGCCCAGTAGCCCGCCGCGGTCAGAGCCGCCGTGTAGAGCAGGAAGACCGCCAGGGCAACGGGGGTCGCGAGGTCCGAGCCCACCATGGTCGCCGCGAACGATCGGTCCTCTCCCGTGAACGCCGAGACGTCGGTGAGCATCGCTCTGCCGGCCGCGAAGGGCAGCCAGTTGTCCACGCCGTCCAGTCCGGGGATGTAGCCGAGCAGCAGACCTGCCAGTCGCTCGCCCAGCAACGGCCACAGGCAGAGGAGTACTACCGGCACGATCCTGTTCCGCATGAGCGCCACCAGCGTCATGGACAGCAGCGCCCAGCAGCCCATCCACAGTACGAACCGCAGCACGGGCACCAGCACCGCGCCCCATGCCGGCTGCGGCGCTCCGGATACGGCCAGGACGACGGCCGAGGAGATCGCGCCCACCAGTGCGCTGGTGGCTGCTACGCCGGCGCCCACCAGGAATCCGACGGTGGCCTTCGCCGTGTACGCCGTGCGGCGTCCGTTGGCCGCCAGCCAGGTCGTGCGCGCCGCGCCTCGCACCAGGTCGGTCGAGACCGGGCCCGTGCCGAGGACCAGCACGATGAAGCACAGCATGGGGATCTGGGTTGTCATCGGCGCCCATGCCAGCAGGTCGCCCATCTCCGCGGCGCTGATCCTCGTCGTCTTGTCCAGGTCGATGAGGAGGCCCGGTCCGGTCAGCAGGCTCATTGCGGCTACCACGCCGAGGAGTACCCATGTGGAGCGCAGGCCCGCGAGGTGTCGCCACTCGTAGCGGCACGCGTTGCGGAACGCCTCGGCGGCCGGGGTCACCTGCACGGTGCCACGAGAGGGGGACATGGGGACGCCGGTGGCCGGCGGGGTGTGTGTCGGGGGCGCGGTCATGAGATCTTGAACTCCTCTTCCGCGATGGACAGGTAGAAGTCCTCCAGTGAGGGCATCTGATCGGACAGCCAGTGCAGGGGCACGCCGCCCTCCGCGGCCAGGGCGGCGACCCTGATCCGGTCCAGGCCCGTAATGTGCGCGCTCGGCCCGCCGGCCGGCTCCAGTCGGCCGCCCTTCTCCTTCACCAGGCGCGCGAGCTGCGGCAGGTCCGGTGTCTGTACCGTCACCACGGCCTGGCCGCCCGCCCGGGACAGCAGGTCCGCGATCGGTGAGGCGGCCACAACGCGGCCACGGGACAGCACCACCACACGGTCCGCGAGCTGCTCCATCTCACCCAGCAGATGACTGGACACCATGACGGCCCTGCCTTCCCCGGCCTGGGCCCGCAGGAAGTCGCGCAGCCAGCGGATCGCGTGAGGGTCAAGGCCGTTCGCGGGCTCGTCGAGGATAAGCACCGGCGGATCGCCGAGCAGCGCCTGCGCGATTCCCACCCGCTGCGCCATCCCCAGAGAGAGCTGGGAGAGTTTCAGCCGGGCAGCCTGGGTGAGCCCCACCCGTTCCAGCACGTCATCCACCCGCCGGTCGGATGCGCCGCACCCGGCGGCCACCATCCGCACGTGCGACCGAACCCGGTGGTTCGGATGACCCGCGACCCCGCCGAGAACCGCGCCCACGACCCTTCCCGGGGATCCCCAGGCGTGCAGCGGCCGGCCGAGGAAAAGTGTCTGGCCCTCGCCCCTGGCGAGGTCCAGCATCAGACGGATGGCGGTGGTCTTCCCTGCACCGTTGGCGCCGACGAAGCCGGTTACCTCGCCCGCGTGCAACGTCAGGGACACACCGTCGAGGACCGTTCTGCTGCCGAACGAGCGCCGCAGGCCCCGCGCTTCGGCCAGTACATCGCCTTGCAGCACAGCATGTTCCTTACATTCCGCACGGAGGATGGTTCTGACCGCTGGTCAGGACCAGGGAAAGCCCTTGGTGATGCCGAAGAGCACGGTGAACAGCACCACTGCCCCGACCGGGACGATCGCGAACGTGTCGGGCCTGTCGCGCCGGACCGCACCCCAGACCAGGGCGGCGAGCGGTCCAAGGAGACTGGCGGCCATCAGACCCCAGCCCCAGCCTCGGTTGTCGAACACATTGAATGCGACGAAGGCCGGAGTGATGAAGTAGGCGGGCGAGGCCCACAGGTGCCTCAGATCACGGCGGGCTTCAGTGCTGGCCATCGGCTTCTTCCTTACGAACTGGGCTGGACGATGCGCCGCCTGGAAATCGCGGGAGCGGGGGTGCCCCGGTACCGGGGCACCCCCCTTTTCCCCTACACGACCAGGTTGCGGAGGTAGACGTACAGCTGGTACTGGATCTCGCCACTGGCCACGAACCAGGCGGCGCGCGCCGGGTGGTACCAGGGCAGTCCCTTCATGTAGGCCCGGAACTGGAGCCACCCGGCCTTGGCCGCCTTGGCGGCACCCTTCAGGGTCTTCCCGCTCTTCTTCAGCAGGTTGAAGATGGCCTTGGCGGCTGCGCTAAGGCCGCGGCGGGTCTCGGCCTCGGTGGCGGTGCCGTTGGCGACGGCGCGCAACGCCTGTGCTTCCGCGGTGTTCAACTCGGCCGAGATGGCCGGGTTGGCGAGGAGGGCCCGGGCGTCGGCCGCTGACAGGGTCGTCTGGGCGGCGGCCGCCGGACGTGCCTGGGTGGCCTCCGACGCCTGTGCCAGGCCGGCACCAGCGCCGAGGGCGAGGGCGGCCATGGCCGAGACCGCCGCCATACGGACTGTGTTGCGGTTCATGTAAAATCTCCTTGCGTTCAATCGCAAGGGGAGGAAGCCCGTCCGGGCGGCCTGAGCTGGCGTGGAAACCGAAAGGTCCCCCGCGGTCTTCTTCCCCCAAAATTCTCCCCGTGTGCCGACCTGATTGGTCTGGCCGGGGTGTGCTCAGGGAACGTACCCGCAGCTCTGGGCTTGATCAATCGACGGGTGCAGCAAACAAGCCATGGGCGACACGCCACGGAACCCTTTGCTTCACACAAGCTGACAGCCACTCAAGCACGGTCCTGCCGAGCCCAATCACTCCAGTCGTCCCGTGCTGCCGACATCCGGCCCGTCTGTCGCGAAACAGTCCGTCAACTCCTCCAGCGCCGATAGCCCGCGTCCGGTAGTTCGACCCACTCCGGTTGAACCAGAAAATGCTTTCTATGGACCCGGCGGTCGATACTCATGCCGGGATACGGAATGGAATGGCAAAAAACCTGCAGCTCGGGTGACGCGCTCCCTCTCCTTACGCAATCGGAATGGTCAGGATCTCGCGATCCAGGCGGTCTTGACCAATGTTCAATAACAGCCTGCCGAACCCTCCCGGACCTGCAGGGCCCCTCAGCACGTCGGCATAGCAACGCACCGCCAGACCCGAACCGCTGACCCAGCGCGCAGCCCGCCCCGCGGTACCCGCCGGACGACCGAGGCCGCCCCGAAAAGGCCACTCCTCCCCCTTCTCGGCTCCGACCCATCCGGCCGAGTTCGTTCAACTACGCTGGCTAGCGCTGTACGGCAACCCGGGGTAGAAGCCCCCACACACCCACGACACCCTGGGGGAAGCAGTGCCCTTAACGGCTGCTCACACACGGCCAGAGCGGCCTGCGCGAATACCAGAAGTCGACGCCCTGCGCGGCTTTGCCCTCGCGGGCATCCTGTTGGTCAACGCGACGATGATGGCAGGGCCGTACGGCCTCGGATCTGTCGAAGACCCGCGCGCCTCCACACTCGACCGGACCGTCGAGGGAATCGTCCTGACATTCGCGGCCGGCAAGTTCTACCTGATGTTCTCGTTCCTCTTCGGATACAGCTTCACCCTCCAGCAGGACTCCGCCGCACGCGACGGCGCGAGCCCCGTCCCCCGGATGCTGCGCCGCTCGCTCGGCCTGCTCGTCCTGGGCCTCCTGCACGCCGTACTGCTCTACACCGGCGACATCCTCATGACCTACGCGCTGCTCGGCCTGATCCTGATCGCCGCACGGAACTGCACGCCCGGGGCGGCCCTGCGCGCGACCAAGGTCGTGTACGGCTGCGCGGCCGGCCTCCTGCTCCTCGTGGGCCTGACCTCCCTGCTCATGTCGGACGCCGAGGCGGCCGCACTGGACGCCGAACTCACGGCAGGCTTCGCCGCACTGGTCGCCGACTACCGCGGCGACCCCATGTCCGTCGTACAGGCCAACATCAGCCAGCTGCCCGAGGCGCTCCTCGCCGTGTCGTTGATGGGCGGCTTCGTCCTGGCCGCCTTCCTGACCGGCATGCACTGCGGCAAGCGCCGCCTCCTCACCGACACCGGGCAGTACGCGGCCCGGATGCGCCGCATCTGCGTGCTCGGCACCGCCGTGGGCCTGCCCGGCAGCATCTTCATGGCCCTGGCCGTCAGCGGCCCGCTCGGCCCCCGCTGGACAATCCTCGGCGAGGCGGTGGGAACGGTCACAGCCCCCGCACTCACCGCCGCGTACATCTGCGGCATGCTCCTCCTCATGAAAACGGCCGGAGGCGAGCGCATCGCGGTACTCCTCGCCTCCGCCGGCCGGATGGCCCTGACGAACTACCTGAGCCAGTCCCTCGTCATGGCCCTCGTCTTCACCGCCTACGGCCTCGCCCTGTACGACCGCCTCAGCCCGGCCGCCGTCGTAGCCGGCGCGCTCGCCCTGTACGGAGCCCAACTCGCCCTCAGCACATGGCTCATGGCCCGATACCGATACGGCCCGGTGGAATGGCTGCTCCGCGCGGTCACCCTCGCCCGGCTCCCGCACGACCGTGACCAGTCGGCGGCCACACACTGACACCGAACGCCAGAACTGCCAGCGCGGCTACGACGCCGCCCAGCACTACCACGCACACCGAACACCTCCCCGACGGCACCCAGCACCGCACCGGCGTCTGGATCGCCAACCAGAAACAACGCCGCGACCAGCTCGACCAGACCCAGCTCGCGGCGCTCGCCGAGCTCGGTGTCGACTGGGTGCCAGCCGCCCCCTGAGCGCCTCTCGCCCCATGGCGTGCGCACCCTTCTGGGTGGACACCAGTTGATGCGAGGAGCGACTTCGGGACGGGACCGGACAAGCTCTCTACCGCACGATGGATCCTGACGTCCGCGGTATGCCGGATACAGCCCCCGCCGCTACGCGATGGTGGGAATCGTGGACCTGCTGGGACTCGGGTGCTGTGTCGAGGGGGCTGGTGGGATCGTGAGGGCTATAGGTGAGGGGCTGGAGCGGCTCCTGTCCACGCGGCGGTGCCCTCGACGACGACGGATCAGCTGAAGGCCCTGCCGCGGTGGGAGCGCGGTTCCACCCGGCAGGTCGCCGTCGTCCTGGGCGTGTCCCAGCGGACCGTCCAACGCTGGGTAACCCGCAAACCGGGAAGCCAAGGACGCCCGCACCCCCGTCACGAGCAGAAGATCGCGGAACTCGTGCGGGCCCGCTGGCAGCCGCTGATCCGTGCACGCCGGCGGGCGGCGGCCGAGGAAGGCGGCGTGGTCGTCCATACCCACGCCCGATTCGGATTCAAAGCCGGGCCTGCCAGCTCCGACGACCCGCGCCTGCGGCGCATCACGGGGCGCCTGACTGGGACGGTGACACAGCAGATCTTCGCCGCCCTGGACGCCGGCGCCAGCGAGGAGCAGCACGAGCTGATCCTCGGTCGCGCGCTGGGGCACGTCTACTTCCGGGACGCCGGCCACCGCGCCCACGGCCTCCACGTCACCCTCGAAGACATCGACTTCATCGAGTTCGCCCTCCAGTGACCAAGACGCCGCCCACCGTGGTCAGCGGGCCGTGCGGCGAGGCCCGGCGGCTTGCGCGAGAGCAGGCCTGGCGTCACCGAGGGATGGTGTCCGCTGCGGCCAGACCAGCGCGTTCCCGGTCTGGTCCGGGTCGTCCCAGTGGTGGGCGCTGCTACCCGCGGCCCTCGTCACACTGGACAGGCAGACGCTGTGGTCATCGTGTTTCCGCGCAGTCGTCGACAAAGGCGCAGAGCCGGCGGATCAGGCTCAGGTAGGTGGCGGGGTCCGCAGTGCGTTGCATGTGGGGTGCGTCGTGGAGCCACTGTTCCCACAAGCCGTCTGGGCCCAGGAAGCGAGCGGTTTGGCCGCCCCCGAGATTCAGGTCGAGGAACACGAGCGCGCCCATGGCTACGGTCTGGTCGTAGGCGAGGTCCGGGCGGCGCAGGTAGCGATCGAGATAGGCGGACAGCAGATCGCCGTCGCGCGGCGCGCCGAACCCGGCCAGGGCCACGCAGTACGCCAACCCCGCACAACACCACGGCGCCATTCCCGCTCGTGCGTACCGCCCCGGGCGGCTGGGGCGGACGGACCCTGGCCGTCTCGGCGAGGCGCAGCACGGCCGGGCGCTTTCCCGGATCGGCCAGCAGATGCCCTGTGCCGGTGAGGTCGGCGTAGCGGGTGGCCGCGTGAAGGAAGACGGCGGCCCAGAGCGGGACGCCGTAGGTGGCGCAGCCGTCGGTGAAGCGGGTTCGGTCGTGGAGGGCGAGGAGAGCGGGGGTCCTGTGGAAGTCATCGCGTCGGGCGGTGGCCAGTTGCTGGAAGGAGGCGCCGGTGAACAACGTGGCGGCCAGGGCCGCGGCCAGTTGTGGGTGGGCGGTCGCGGTGTGGATCCGACGGGCGGCCTCCACTGCCTGTGCAGGCGTGCAGGCGTGTGGTCCTCAGCCCTCCTGGCCGCCGGGACCCCGGGCGGGCAGCCTCCTGCCAGGCAGCTTCCTGGCCCGCCAAACCGGGGCCTGAGGGCTCCGATGGTGATTTCCTTTGGTCATGCAGTCGAGGGCCTCAGGAACCCGCCGACAGCATGGACACCACTGGCGTCCGGCGCCGCAGCACCTCCCGCACGAAACAGGAACGCCGCACCGCACCAGTTTTGCCTACAGGGGGACAAACACCATGATTTCCATCGCCCGTTGTACCGCCGTTGCCACCACCGTCGCCGCCACCGCGCTCAGCGCCCTGCTCTGGGCTGCCCCGGCCGAGGCCGCCGGCCCGTCGGTCACCCCCGTCGTCACCACCGACGACTTCGTCTGGGCCCCGCCGATGCCCGGCATCCCTCACATCCCCTGCGCCGACCTGAACATCCCGCAGTGCCTCACGGACAACCCGGACGACTTCGTCTGGGGCGCCCCGAAGAAGCCGTGACCACCGGCCCGGCCCGGCCAATGCCCGCTTCGGCCCCCGCGTCAGATCCACTCACGGCGGACCGCCAGCACCCCCGCTTCGAAGCGGCTCGACGCACCGAGGCGGTCCATCAGGTCCGCCACGACGCGCCGTTCGGTGCGGACGCCGATGCCCAGGGCGCGCGCCACGGCATCGTCGGTGAGGCCCGTGGCGAGCAGCCTGAGCAGGCTTCTCTCCTGGGGGGTCAGCCCTACGGTGGTGGCCTCACCGATGTTTCCGAAGGTGCTGGAGTGCTCCCAGTACGCCTCGAAGAGCGCCCGCATCGCCAGTACGACCGGCTCGCTGTTGAACAGCAGTGCGGACGGCTGGGCCTGGCCAGGCAGACCCGCGACGATCGCCGCCGTGGTGTCCACGACGAGCAGGCGCATCGGCAGGGTCGGCGAGGTACGTACCTCGCAGTTGCGTTCCGCCATCCACTGGGCGTGGCTCTTGGTCACGCGGTCGTTGGCGACACTGTCCAGGTAGATGGTCCGGAACCGCACTCCGCGCGCCATCGCGCGCTCGTTGAGCGGCCGGCCCGCCTCGATGGACTCCTGGGTGACGGTGTTGACCGGGTGGAAGGCGAGCACCTCCCTCGTACAGGACTCCGACAGCGCTTCGAGGCGGATGCGGATCTCGTCGACCGTGTCCAGGTGTTCCGTTCCGTCGAGGGTGCCCGACCAGCTCGACGCCGTGTACTCGGCCGCGAGGGCGGACAGCGCGGCCCGGCTCTGCTCGATCCGCTGCTGTCGCGAGGCCAGTTCGTGCTCCTCCCGCTGGAGAAGTACTTTCAGGCCGAGCGAGGGGTTGACGGGGCGCAGCCCGCCGGGTGCCTCGCGCGACGTGGCGAGCAGGGAAAGCTGGGCCAGTTTGTCGAGGGCCGCTTGTACGTCCTCGGGCGTGCTGTCCAGAAGTGCGGCCAGCTTCTCCGGGTCGTGCTCCCTGTGGAAAAGGATCGCCCGGTACACGCCCAGCGTCTGCTGATCTAGTTCCAAAACCTCGTCCACGTGGCGTTCTCCCCGTTATTCGAACCACGCCTGAACGGCATCCCGCACGGTACCCCGTTGATCGTGCTCCTCGACAGCCGGATGCGAGTCCCAGCCGACCGTACGACGGCCATCCCAGGAGGTTTCCCATGTTCCACCCAGCGCCTCCGGCAGACTTGCCGCTGGCCCACAGCATCGTCCTGGTAGTCGACGCGACCATCGGAATCGGCCGGGTCCTCACCCGCCGGCTGTGCCTCGCCGGGGCGTCCGTCGCGGTGGTCGGGGCCGGTCACCGCGAGCGCGCCGACGACGCGGCGGCCAACGCGGCCTTCCTCTGCAAGGAGCTCGCCTCGCTCGGGCTGGTGGCGCTGCCGTACCGGGTGGACGTGGACCGGCCGGAGTCGGTACGGGCGCTGCCCGCGCACATCGCCGCGGACATGGGGCCCGTCACTGCGGCCGTCGTGGTGCTGGCCCCGGCCTCGGGCGGGAGCGCCCTGGCCGGGCTGTTCCGGGAGGCGTCGGCGCTGCTGTCGGCGGCGCTGCCGCCGGGGGTGCGGCACATAGAGGTCACGCTCCGCGAGGGCGTGAGCCTGGAGGAGGCCGCCGACTCCGTCGTCGGGCAGCTCCTCGCCGACGGCCCACGTCCGCGCCAGGACGCGGACCACGGGACGTGAGAGCTCGCAGCGTCCCAGCCCAGCCGCTGTCCGGCCGTCACCGGCCGGTCCACCTTCTGTATCGAGTCCGGGGGTCCTTTCATGTCCGTACGAATCGTGGTCGCCGGCGATCACCAGCTGGTCCTGGAGGCATTCGCCGAAACGCTCAACCGGGCGAGCGGTCTGGACGTCGTGGGGCTCGCCACGGCCCCCGAAGCGGTGCTGCCAGCCGTCGAGCGCCACCGTCCGACGGTCCTGCTGCTCAGTGAGAGCACCATGGGCGGCAAGGCCCTGAAGGTGGCCACGGAGGTCCGCTCGCTGTACCAGTGGTGCGGGGTGGCAATCATGGTGGGCGCGGCCACGCCCTCGGTCGTCGAACGGGCCATGGCGGCGGGTGCGCTGGGACTGGTGCCGAAGACTGCGCGGATTCCGCAGCTGATCACCACGCTCATGGGGGTCGCGGGCGGCTGCCTGACCGTGGACCCGGCGCTGATGAGGCCGCCGGCCGACGCCGAGGCGGCGCTCAGCGTGCGGGAGACGGACGTACTACGGCTGACCGCGGGCGGCGCCACGGTGCGGGAGATCGCCGGGGAGCTGTACCTGGCCTCGGGGACCGTACGCAATGTCACCTCGGCGGCGATGAAAAAGCTCGGCGGCCGCAACCGCTTCGACGCGGCGCGCATCGCCGGGGAGCACGGATGGCTGTGAGGCCCGGCGGGCCGGCTCGGTGCGGACGCACGCCGGCCCCGGCACGGAGCGTGCCGGGGCTAGACGGGAGAGCGATCGCGTCGTTCGCTCGGGTACTACTTCTCCAGGCAGAACTCGTTGATCGGGTAGCCGACATGGCGGTCCGCCGTCGGCAGGTGCCCGAGGATCGTGTCGCCCGGCTTCAGCTCCGTGCTGTTGAGGACGGACGCGCCGGGACCGAGGACCCGCACGTGCCAGTCGTCCTGCAGGATCAGGTTGACCGCCTGTCCGTTCGCCGCGACCGCGTCGATGGAGATGAGCGGCCGGGTCTCGATCTTGACCCGGCCGACGCTGACGGGACGGGTGCGCCCGGAGACGTCCACGGCCAGCACGGTGCTGCCCGCGTGCAGTTCGCTGAGGTAGTTCGTCCGGCCGCCCTGCGAGACGGTGTACGAGTGCAGCGCGCCGGCGTTGACCCGGAAGGGGCGCGTCGGCATGTACGGCAGCGGGTGGGTCTCGCTGACGCAGAGCACCATGCCCTTGGAGTGCGAGCCGACCAGGATTCCCTCGTCCTTGCGGAAGTGGGTCGTGGTGTCGACGCAGGCACGGTCGCCCATGCCGATGTGCGTGGCCGCCGTGACGGTCAGCTCCACGAGGTCGATCTCACCGGTGCGGGCGGTGGCCGCCGTACGGAGCGCGGTGGCGTCGCCGACCTCCGAGCCCGCCATGAGGACGCCGTCCGAACCGAGTTCGAGGACGCCGTAGACGATCTCGGCCTCCTCCTGGTCGGCGGCGGTGGTGATGATCGAGCCGGGGGCTCCGGACGCGGCGGCGATGACGATCTCCAGCGGGATCTTCGTGGGGTCGCGGAAGCGCAGCACGCTCCACGCCTCCAGCCGGGCCGCGAGGCAGGCGTCCTCCAGCGTGTCGGCGTCGATGATCTCGACGTACCGGCCGAACTCCACGTCCGGGTGGGCCAGGGCGAGTTCGGCGCGGGCCTCCTTGCCGCCGGGCACGATCACCAGGTCGGCGCCGCCGAGGTCGGCCGGGACCTGGCCGTCCTCGAACAGCAGGACCTTCTTGACGGTCGGGGGCAGACCATCGAAGACGGCCGGGTCGGCGGCGACCACGCCGTCGATCTTCTGGTGTACCGCCTCTTCGAGTACGGCGCCGGTGGCGGGACCGGCGTTACGGATGTCAAGCCAGCAGAGCTTGTTGTCCGACATGATGCGGACCTCCTGTCAGATGGTCGAAAGGGAATCTTCGAGATGGGCGGGGGTGAGCCGTTCGTCGACGAAGCGCCGTACGCCGCCGGGGCCGGGGTCGGGGCCGGCGGGTGCGCCGGGGTTGAACCCGTCCGGCGTGAAGTGCTGTTCCGGGAAGTGGTGCACGATGCGGGCCACCTTGAAGGCGAGCCCTCGGGGGTCCGCGGCCTGGAAGATGTTGCGGCCCATGGCCACGCCGCCCGCACCGCCCGCGATGGCGGCGCGTACGTACTCCAGGACGTCCTCCTCCGCGTCCAGTGCCGGTCCGCCCGCGACGAGCACCGGAACGGGGCAGGCCGCGGTCAGGTCGAGCATTTCGGCCGTGGAGCCGAGGAATACGGTCTTGACCAGGTCGGCCCCGAGGTCCGCGGCGATGGTCACCGCGTGCGCCACGACCTGCGGGTCACGGGAGTCGAGAATGCGGGGCCCGCGCGGGTACACCATGGCAAGCAGCGGCAGGTTCCAGCGGTCGCACGCGTCCGCGATGCGGCCGAGGTCCCCGATCTGCTGCCGTTCGTCGTCGGAGCCGAGGTTGACGTGCACGCTGACCGCGTCGGCCCCGAGCCGCAGGGCCTCCTCGACGTCGGCGACGACGTACTTGGCGTTCGGGTCCAGTGCCTGGCTGGTGCTCGCGTTGAGGTGGATGATCAGCGACATCGCGGCGAACCGCTCCGGGCTGATGTGGCGGACGCTGCCCTTGTGCAGGACGACGGCGTCCGAACCCCCAGCCGCGATCTGGCCCGCCAGGTGGTCGAGCGTGGTGCCCTTGGGTACCACGGGACCGTCATGGATCGAATGGTCGAGCGGGGTGATCATCAACCCTGCGGTGCTGTGGCGATAGAGCCGCCTGAGCCTGAGTGACCGGGCAAAATGCCCGTAATTTGTCATGGAGTGCCCTTTCTCTTTGCGCACCGGGACAGCCGGTGCGCGGGGTCCGTCACGCGACGGCGTGGCGGGGCCCCGGGCGGGCCGGACTGCCCGGGGAGTCTTCGGTCGGGGTGGTCACGGCCCGCAGGTAGGTGCGGTCCGGTTTCCCCGAGGCAGTGAGCGGGATCTGCGGCCAGTACGAGATCCAGGCCGGCACGTGTTCCGGTGTGAGCACGTCGCGGACGAAGCCCTTCAGGTCGCACGAGGTGCGGGTGGCCCCGCCGTTGAGCTCGACCGCCGCGTGCACCTGTTCGACCAGGTCACGGTCGTAGACCCCGTAGACCACGGCCTGGCGCACCTGCGGATGGCGCAGGAGGGCCGCCTCGATGTGGGCCGGGTCGAGCTTGAGGCCGCCGTGTTTGATGACCTGTCCGATCCGCCCGTCGAGCCGCAGGTAGCCGTACGCGTCCCAGTGGCCGAGGTCGCCGGTGCGCAGCCAGCCGTCCCTCAGCACCGTCCCGGTCAGCTCCTCGTCGTCGAGGTAACCGGCCGTGATGGTGGGCGAGGTGACCCAGATCTCTCCGCTCTGGCCGCGTTCCGCGGCCGTGCCCGAGCCGGGGACCCGGATGTCCACGGACACCCAGGGGAACGGCCGGCCCACCGAGCCGAGCAGTTCCGGTTCCCGATGGTCGAGCGGATTGAGGCTGCTGATGCCGCCCGCCTCCGTGGTCCCGTACACCTGGATGAGCACGTCCCCGAAGAGCTCGACGGCCCGGGCCACCCTGGCGGGGGCCGCGGGGGTGCCGCTGTAGGTGATGCGGCGCAGCGAACTCAGGTCGGTGCCGGTGGCGTCCGGATGCTCCATCAGCCGGTAGAGGTGGGGTACGGCGAGGTACACGTCGGTGACCCGGCGTTCGGCGAACGCCCGTAGTACTTCTCCGGCGTCGAAGCCGTCGTGCATGACGACGACCCCTCCGGTGGAGAGCACGGCGTCGGCCATCGGCGCCGTGGTGTGGCTGATGGGGGTGACGGAGAGCAGGGTCGCGGGTCCCCGGGGATCGAGGCCGTCCGCGAGCCGCTGCACCAGTTCCTCCCGGGTGCCGTAGCGCTGCTCCACCATCCTTGGCCGGCCGGTGCTGCCGCTGGTGAAGTCGACGACGCAGAGGTCGTCGGGCCGGACGGGCGGGAAGCGTACGGGCAGCGCGGCCTGGGGCGGCCGCTCCCAGGGGATGGGCAGGACGGTGAGTTCCGGCATCCGGTGCGCGAGCCAGCGCCCGCGTTCGGCGCTCTCCTCGTCCACCAGGAGCAGCAGGGCCCCGGTGTCGCGCAGCAGGCCGGTCTGCGTGGCGAGGGAGAAGGTCTCGGTGTCGGTCCGGGGGTTCATCGAGCGTACGTATACGGAGGTGGCCCCCAGGAGGTGGATCGCGTAGCGGGCGCTGAGCATCAGCGGGTGGTTGGGGCCGGTCAGGACGCCGACGGTGTCCGAGTGACCGACGCCGTGGGCGTGTAGCAGGGCGGTGGTACCGAGGATGGAGTCGGCCAGCTCACCCGCCATGACGCTGTTGTCGCGTCCGTGCAGGACGGCGCGGGCCCGGTCCTGCTCCAGCACGTCGAGGATCCGCCGTACGTACGGGCTGCTTGGGGCGGCCATGTGTTCCCTCCTTTCCGGGAGGCCCGGGGTAGGTGGCGGGGGGGGGAATGACGGTGCGTCAGGCGATCTTCATCTGCGCCATCATTCCCATGGCGGAGTGGTCGATCATGTGACAGTGGTACGGGTAGACCCCGCGGTGGGAGTCGAAGGTGAGCTGGAGCTTCGCGCTCTGGCCCGGCCACAGCAGGACCGTGTCCTTGAGGCCGCCCTCGGTCGGGGCGACCGGCTGGCCGTCGCGTTCGAGGATGCGGAACGGCGCCAGGTGGACGTGGAAGTTGTGCGGGACCTCGGTGCTGGTGTTGCTGACCGTCCAGACCTCGGTGGAGCCCCACGCGATCTCGGTGTCGATCCGGTTCGGGTCGAAGAGCTTGCCGTTGATGGACGCGCCAGAGCCGGTCGCGGCGTCGGCGTCCATCTTCAGCGCGAAGGCCCGTTCGACGGTCGGCACCGGCAGCGGCGCCGAGGGGTTCAGCACGTCCGGGACCCGGCTCTTGTCGGGCACCTTCTCGCCGACGTCGAAGCGCATGACCTTGCCGACGAGCTCGGCCGGGCCGGGGCCTATCAGGTTCTCCAGGACGAGCTGGGTGCCGGGCGCGTACGAGGAGAAGTCCAGGACGATGTCGGCACGCTCGCCCGGGGACAGGACGGCCACGGGCATCTTCGCGGGCGCCGGCAGCAAGCCGCCGTCCCCGCCGATGTGCGTCATGAGGCCGCCGTCGCTCAGCCGCAGCACGAAGATGCGCAGATTGCAGGAGTTGATCAGGCGGAAGCGGTACTTGCGGCCCTCCACCTTCATCACGGGCCACGGCTTGCCGTTGACCAGGATCGTGGTCCGGTTGAAGGCGTCGTCCATCGTGTAGACCAGCGCAGCGTTCTCGTCGAAACGGGCGTCGCGCAGCACGACGGGGACGTCGTACTTGCCGGAGGGCAGTCCCAGGGCGTCCTCCGTGTCGTCGGCGAGCAGGTACGCCGCCGACAGGCCCCGGTAGACGTGTTCGGACTCCATGTGGTGGGCGTGGTCGTGCGTCCACAGGGTCGCCGCGGGCTGGTCGTTGGCGTAGACGTAGGTCCGGCTGCGGCCCGGGCCGATGGTGTCCATCATTCCGCCGTCCATGGCGACGGGGTTGTTGCCGCCGTGCAGGTGCACGGAGGTGGGCATGTCGAGGGCGTTGACCTGGCGGACCACGGTGGTGCGTCCGCGCCGGGTGCGGATGGTCGGCCCCGGGAAGGAGCCGTTATAGGTCATCAGGTCCGTCCGCGTACCGGGGAGGACCTCATGACTCGTACGGGCCATCTTGACCGTGTAGTAGTCGATGGCCCTGGTGCTCAGCTGCGGTGCAAGCACCGGCGGTGTGGCGAAGGGCACCGTGAACGGGGTGACCGGCGCGAGCGCCTCGGCGCCGACCGGGGCCGCCTCGGCCGTGCCGCTCGCGACGAGCGTCTGGAAGAGCCCGCCCGCGGCGCCGACCGCGCCGAAACCGCCCACGGAGAGGCCGAGACTGATTGCATGACGACGAGTGAGCACGGGAACTTCCTTACGTCCTGCGCATGAAGGGTGTGAAGGGTCTTTTCGTTTTCCGAGCATGGGCGCCCCCCTGGGGAGCACCTAGCGTTTGTCCGGTGCACCTTGCATCTGTCACGCCAGTGAATGACCTCGGTCACCGAATTGGGAATTACGTGTCACCGGTTTTCCGCCGCCCCGGGCCGCAGGCCGGCGCGGCCCCCATAGTGGCGTGTCCGAATTTCACCGATGGACCGCCCGACGGGAGACCCCGTAATGCCGACCGATACACCGTCGCCGCTCCGCACCGCCCCGGTGCTCCGGGGGGACGTCCGGCTCGCCTTCGAGGGCGAGACGGCCACCCTGACCGGCCCGGCCACCAGCCTGGTCCTGCGGCCCGTACGCGGCGCCGTGCGGACCGCGCTCACGCGCCTGGCGGCCGGCCCCGAACCGCTCGACGAACTACTGGAGGGACTGAAGCCGGCCGAACGAGCGGGCGTGCGCCACCTCCTGGACCGTACGGGCCACCTCCTGCTGCACACCGTGCTGAGCAGCGGCCCGGCCGCCGGGCGCCGGGAGCTGCTGCGACTGGAGCCGGTGGCCCGGGACGCGCACCTGGAGCCGGCGGCGCCCGCGCCGGGCGCCGTGCTGCGCCTGTCCCGCTTCGCCTTCTGCCGCAGCCGTGCGGGGGTGCTCGTACTGGAGTCGCCGCTGGTGAAGTTCCGGGCCGTGCTCACGGATCCGGGGACGCGAGAGCTGGTGGCGGCGCTCGGCGCGCCCACCTCGGCCGAGGTGCTGGGGGAGGGCTCGGCGCTGGCCGCCGAGGAGGTGCGCGATCTGCTCGCGCACCTGGCGGGGGCGGGCCTGGCGGAGGCCGCAGACGCCTCGGGGGCCTTCCCGTCGGACACCGACCCCACCCTGCGCCAGTGGGACTTCCACGACCTGCTCTTCCACTCCCGCGTCCGCTCGGGGCGCTACGACGACGTCTTCGGCGCGGTCTACCCCTACCGCGGGGAGATCGACCCGCAGCCGGCCGTCAAGCCGGTCCCCGAAGGGCGGGTGACGCCGCTGCACCGGCCCGACCGGGCGGAGATCGCCCGCCGTGACCCGTCGCTGACCGAGGCCATCGAGACGCGCCGCTCGATCCGCGGGTACGGGGACGGGGAGATGACGGCCGAGCAGCTGGGCGAGTTCCTGTACCGGGTCCAGCGGGTGCGCGCGCACTACACCCCCGGGCCGGGCGGCGACCGCGACGAGGTGATCTCGCGCCCCTACCCCAGCGGCGGCCAGGGCTACGAGCTGGAGCTGTACGTCACCGTGCGGCGCTGCGCGGGGCTGGCTCCGGGCAGCTACTACTACGACCCGGTGGCGCACACGCTGGTCCTGGTCAACGCGGCCGAGGCGGACCGGGAATCGCTCTTCCTGGTGGCCTCGCGGGCCACCGGGATGGAGGCCAGACCGGACGTCCTGATCACGATGACGGCCCGCTTCCAGCGGATGTCGTGGAAGTACCGGGGCATCGCCTACGCGACGACGCTGCGGCACACCGGCGTGCTCTACCAGACGATGTACCTGGTCGCGACGGCCATGGGGCTGGCTCCCTGCGGCCTGGGCAACGGGGACGCGGACATGTCGGCGCGGGTGCTGGGTCTGGACTACCTGCGGGAGTCCTCGGTCGGGGACTTCCTGCTGGGCAGCCGCGCCCCGGACGACTCGGTGGCCGGCGAGCCCGGGGAGGGCTGGGAGATGCTCAACAGCCCCGACTGGACCGTTGGCGGCGACCGCTGAGCCGGCCCGCCGCGCCCCCCGCACCGTCCGAAAGCGCCGGTTTCCCCCTGTTCCTCCCGGGGCAATCGGCGCTTTCGCATTCCGTTTCCGAGGGCGGCACATGACGTGGATTACGTGCGGCGTGACAACTGTCAGGCAGCGGCCGAAAACCCTTGGCGGCGGCCAGGTCCGGGGGCATTCTCTAGTTGTGCAGCCGAGAGGGTGCGCAGAGAAAAGCGAAAGCGGGAAACAGAACAAATCCCGCTTCTCAGGGAATTCGGAAAGGAATTCACATGAGCATTGACGACATCAAGAACGCGGCCGACGCGGACAAGACCTTCGAGGGCTTCGACGTGGACCAGCTCGAGACCCTCGAGGTCGCCGACGGCGTGGCCCTCCCGGAGCTCGGTGCCTCCAGCGGCTCGATCGGCACCTCGTCCTCCTCGTCCTCCACCTGCTCCGCCTGCTGACCCAGGCTCTCTCGGACCGAAAGGCACACCATCATGAGCATCAACGACATCAACGGTGACGACGCGGCGTTCGACGGCTTCGACGTGGACCAGCTCGAGACCCTCGAGGTCGCCGACGGCGTGGCCCTCCCGGAACTGGGCGCATCCAGCGGCTCGATCGGCACCTCGTCGTCTTCGAGCTCGACCTGCTCCGCCTGCTGATCAGTCCCCGCTGACTGATTGAGAGCAACAAAGGATGCGCCCATCCGGCCAATGGGTCGGATGGGTACATCCTTGTTCTAGAAGTCGCAGTTTTCGAAGCGTCACAGTTCGAAACGTCACAGTTCGAAACGTCACAGTTCGAAGCGTCACAGTTCGAAGCGTCACAGTTCGAAGCGTCGCAACACAGGCGGTGCTGTCGATTCTTGGCTCAACCGCGCACGGCGACGTGTAGCGAAGAGCCGAGCAGCACCACCGCGGCCCCCAGTCCCACCACGACCCGTACCGGCTCCCCCGCAGCCCCGGCCGCGACGGCGGCGAAGCCGGCCACCGCGACGGCGGTCAGCAGCGCGGCGGTCCACTTGTACTGCCACTGGTCGTATAGGCGGGCGAGCGGGAAGAAGTGCAGGCCGACCACCAGGCAGATGCCCGCCGGGATCAGCTCGGGGCGGCCGGCCGCGTTCGACCCCGCGATCACGGCGAAGATCGCCACCACCTCGGCGAGGTTGACCAGTCCGACACCGCGGTTCCACTTCTCCGGGAGCCGCACCTGACGCACCGGGGCGCCGGCGGCGCCCCGGAAGGCCAGTACCACCGCCCCGGCGGTCAGTACGGCCGCCACCACGCCGACGGTCACGGCCACCGGCATCGAAGCGATCCCCGACCCGCCCGCGAACGCCCACACCAGGGCGAAGGAGGCGAGCACGATCGCCCCGCGGCGGCGCAGTTTCTGGGTGAGCGCCTCGCACTCGGCCGTGTCCACGGCGTCCAAAGTCATTGCGCGAGCGTACAACCGGCTTGTCCGCCTAATGGTGTTTTCCGGCCACGGGCTCGCGTTCTATTTCGATCACTCGAAAGGTGCGAAATTCCATGGGGGTTGATGCTCCGGAGCGCCCGGCCGTGACGCCGGATTCGACCGGCCTGACGGGGGTGCGGCTCCATACCCGGATGCCCGTCTCGCCGGCCTGGCTGGCCCGTCACGTCGTTCCCGTCGCACGTGCTCTGACCGTACAAGGAGCGCCGGCCGTCCAGTTGCGGCGCGGCTGGCTGCACGGGCCGTACGTCGACATCCTCGCACTGTCGGTGCCGGGGATGCCCGGGCCCGACTGGGCGGGCGTCGCGGCCCGCCTGGACGCCGGACCGCTCGACCCGCCGCGGGCGCTGACCGAGGAGCAATACCTCGTCCAGGCTCGTGAATTCGGCCGTCTGGAAGCAGTCCCTCCGCCGTACCTCCCGTTGCGCGAGCACGGCGCCGTCGAGCGGGTCGAGCCGACCGCCGGGGACAGTGCCGAACCGCGTCTGGATCCCTTCCGCACCGTCGTCGCCGGCGCTCTCGCCAAACCCCTGATGAGCATGATCGAGGCCATCGCCGCCGACCCGCGCAGCGCCACCGTGCGCCTCGCGGAGGCCTTCGCCGCGCTGGCCGACACCCATGCGCTCGGACCCGCGTACGGGGTCTTCTCCCCGCGCTCCCACGTCGAGGCCTTCCTCGCCTGGGCGGCGCCCACCAAGGACGTGCGGCCCGTGTTCCAGGAGCGCTACGCGCGGGACGCGCAGCGGCTGCGCACCGTGGTGGAACAGCGGGTGTCGGGCGAGGTCTCGCCCGCCGCCGCCGAGTGGCGCACCGCCTTCGCCTACTGCGCGGGCGCACTGGAGAACGCGGTCGCCGCGGGCACCTTGACCCTCGATCTGCTCGACTCCGTCACCGCGGGCGTGGACAAGAGCGAAATGGGTCCGCCCGGAGCCGTCCGCACCGTCCCGCAGGGGGCGCAGCCGGACAGCGACTTCCACCGGGCCGTCGGCGAGTCGGGGGTGGTGGCCGACCCGTCGAAGTGGTTCGCCGCCTTCCGTCTGCTGACCAACCTCTTCTACGAGCAGCTGCCGCTGCTGACCGTTTCCCCCATGCAGCGCTACTACATGTGCTTCGCCATCGCCGAGACGATGGACGACGTGCTCGGCGTTTCCTGGCAGGAGCGGCTGCGGGAGCGGCAGGACCTCAGCGGGCGGGGCGACGGCTCGCTCGGCGACAGCGCCCTCACAGAATCCGGAGCTTCCAGATGACCGAGCCCCTGAAGGAGCCTCTCTGGTTCCTCCGCGTCAACCCCCTGCGCCGCGCCCGCATCGGCGACCCGGCCCAGCGAGCCCTGCTCGCCGAGTACGCCGGGGCCCACACCGAACTGGCCGCCGCGACCACCGCCTGCTCCGACGAACTGTACGAGCGCATCGGCGCCGTGGAGGGCCCCGAGCGGCGCGAGCTGGTCTCCCTGCGCCGTACGGTCCTGGCCGGACGCGCCCCCAAGACCCCGCCACTCTCCCCGACCCCCGCCATGACGCGCTGGCTGGCCGCCCAGGAGCGGCACGAGCGGCTGCGCTCCGAGCTCGTGGCCGGCTATCCCGAGGCCGCCGAGCGCGAACGGGCCGGTCTCGCCGGGCTGCTCGCCGACCCCGACCTGCTGCGTTCCCTGGCGCTGGTGGCTCCCGAGGTGCACCAGGAGGCGGAGCGCTACCGCACGGCGGTGGCGGCCCCCGGCCCGGTCACTTCCAAGACCCGCAAGTCGGAACGCGGCCTCATCCAGTACGTGACGCGGGCGATGGTCCGCACCAGCCCGCTCTCCCGCTTCACGGCGGTAGGCATCGCGGAGCCCGACCCGGCCGGTGTCGCGCCGGACGACGTGCCGTTCACCGGCGCGGTGGCCTTCGCGGGCCTGGACCGCGTCATGCTCGGCTACGTGCTCGGCGGGCTCCCGCAGGCCGAACTGACCGACCTGGACGACAAGTGGGTCGGGCTGCCGCCCACGTCGGCGCCCGACCCGGAGAGCGGGAAGCTCTTCTTCCTCAAGCTGACCGCCGAGGGCATGCGGCGCATGGCCGTCCCGCTGGACGGACCCGCCGGGCACCTGCTGGACGCGGTGTCGATGGGCCCGCGGCTCTTCCCCTCGGTCGTGGACCACGTCGCCGAGCGCTCCGGCTGGCCGCGCCCCGAGGCCGAGGCCCGGGTCCGCCAGGCCGTGGGCCAAGGCCTGCTCTGCACCTTCAACGAGGCTGAGGACGGCAACGGGGACTACGAGGAGCTGCTGACGCCCGCCGATCCGCGGGCGCAGGAGACCGCCGCCGAGGTGCGCGCAAGCCTGCCGAAGCTGGCGTCCGCCCCGGCCGAGCAGCGCGGCGCCGTCCTCGGTGAACTGCGCGGCTCACTGGCCCGGCTCAGCCATATCGCCGGCCGGCCCTCGCAGATCACCGTCGAGGAGGACTTCGTCATGCCGCCGCTGAAGGTGGCGACGGAGCGCTGGCACAAGCCGCTGGCGGACCTCGGGCCGGCCGTGGAGCTGCTCACCGTCTTCGACTGGCTGCACGACGTGCGCGTCCTGATGACCGCCGCGTTCGTGGAACGCTTCGGGGCCGGCGCCAACGTACCGCTGGCCGCGAACGCCGCCTTCGTGGT
This sequence comes from Streptomyces sp. NPDC059957, assembly GCF_042730015.1. Classification (NCBI taxonomy): domain Bacteria; kingdom Bacillati; phylum Actinomycetota; class Actinomycetes; order Kitasatosporales; family Streptomycetaceae; genus Streptomyces; species Streptomyces sp. NPDC059957. The sequence continues at coordinate 24,284 of NZ_JBHWMB010000027.1, forward strand.
CGGCGAAGTCTCCCGCCGGGCCGCCGCGATGGACGCGGTGTACGGGCCGCGCGGCACGGGCGATCCGTCCGGGCTCAAGGGCATCGGTCCTGCCGACGGCTCGCTGGAGCGGATGTACCTGCTGCGCCAGGAGCTGACCGAGGCGGTGCACGCACGGCTGTCGAAGACGGCGGACGAGGGCGCGGACACCCTGACCTTCACCTCCGCCGAGGTGCGCGAGCTGACCGCGGCCCTGCCCGAGCGGTTCCGCCAGGACCGGCTCGTGTACGGGGTCCTGCTCCAGCAGGGCGACGGGCACCTGATCCTCAACGACGGCCTGCCCGGCCATGGCATGCTCTACGCCCGCTTCCTCGACGCGGACCGCCGCCTCGGCGGCCGGGCCCTGCCCCTGCTCGCCGAAAGGCTCCAGCGCACCTACGGAGCCGACGGCGCCCGGGTCACCGAGGACTTGGGACTGCACCGGCTCAACGTCAACGCGCACGCGCCGATCCTGCCGGGCGGCCTGCGCCCCGAGGACTGGTTCTCGCTGCGCCTGGTCCACGACGCGGACACCGACACCCTTCGGGTGGAGGACCCCGAGGGCCGGCCGACGCGGGTCCTGCCGCTCGGCACCGGACACCCGGGGCTGTTCCCGCCGCCGCTGTCGGTGGCCTCCGGACTGGTCATCAGCGGGCGGCTGTTCAACTCGCTGCCCAACAGCTGGCACGCCGCCACCCCCTGGGACCGCAGCGCCACCCGCGTCGCGCCCCGGATGGCGGTGGGCAACGTACTGATCGGCCGGCGCCGCTGGTACGGCGGCGAGGAGCTGGACGCCGCGGTCGCCGCCGGTCCCGACGAGCACGAGCGGCTGCTGGCCCTCACCGCCTGGCGGGCCCGGTACGGGGTACCGGAGGAGGTCGTCATCAAGAATGCGCCGGAGGACGAGGGCCCGCTGTCGGTGGGCGCCCCCGACGTGCAGTCCAAGCGGCTCCAGCAGAAGCCCCAGTACGCCGACCTGGCGAGCGCGCTCGGCACCCGGGTGCTGCCGCGGATGCTGGAGCGGCGCGGGGCGAACGGCTGCTACCTCGAAGAGGCGCTGCCCGGGGTGCAGGACGGCACCCATGCCACCGAGTGGGTGGTCGAGGTCGGCCGCGAGCCCGGCGGCCGGTTCACCTACCAGGGCCCCGAGGGGGAGCAGTGACGACCACATCCGCGAAGACCATCGTCGCCCGGCCGGACCTGCATTTCGCGCCCGTACCGAACGGCGTGTACGTCAGCGGTCCGCGCGGCCGGTTCGTGCTGAGCGGTTCGGAGTTGCTGTACGCGGTGACCGAGGGCTGCATGCCGCTGCTGGAGTCCGGCGCCACCGAGGACGAGCTGGTCGCCGCGATCGGCACCGAGAAGTCCCGGCCGGCCGTGCGGCACCTGATCGCGAAGATGCGCGAGGGCGGCATGCTGCTCGACCCCGCCCTCTTCACCGTCCCGGCTCCCGGGACGGAACTGCGGGAGCGCTTCCCGGAGGCACTGGCCCGGCTGGAGTCGGCGCTGGACGACCCTTACGCGGCGTTCGCCCGGCTGCGGGCGGCCCGGGTGCTGCTGGCGGGGCCACCCGAGGCGACCGGGCCGGCGGCCCGCGGGCTGCGCCGGGCCGGGGCGTACGAGGTGATCGAGACCGCTTCGCTGGCCGCCTACGAAGCCGCGCACGAAGCCGCGCACCAGGGCGATCCTGAGGCCGCGCAGGAGGCCGCTTACGAAGGCCTCGACGCGGTTGCGGAGATGACCACGGGGGTGACGCAGCACCCGGCAGCCGTTCCGGACGGCGTCCCCCTTCTCACCGTCGCGCTGGGCGGCCGCGTCGCCCTGACCGGGCCGGCGTTGACCGGCGGCGGCCGGGACCTGGTGTGGGCCGCCTTCCGGGACCGGGCGCTGGCCTGGGCCAAAGCGGAGGCCTCCGAACCAGCCTCGCGGCCGGTCGCGGATGCCCTCGCGGGGGCACTGGCGGGGCAGTTGCTGTTCGACACCCTGACCGGCACGGCCGAGCCCGGCACGGCCCACGTCGTGTACGGCGCGGACCTGGCCACCGACCCGGTGGACATCGGCGGAGCTCTTCACCCGGCGGCCGCGCCCGGCCGACCGAGCACCCTCGACGAAGCCCCCGCCCAGCCGATGCCCGACGCCGAGGAGGCCCTGGAGGCCGTCGGGGCCGTCGCACGCCGCTGGACCGGGCTGTTCACCTCCGCGGCGGGCGAGGACCTGCCGCAGATGCCGCTCGCTCTGCGGGCGACGGAGCAGCGGGCCGGGCAGAGCGGCGCGCTGGTGGGCTGGGCCGCGCACCAGGAGACCGCGACCGTGGCCGCCGCGCTGGCGGCCCTGCGCGCTCGGTCCCCTCGCCCGGGTACGCCCGCGGCCGGTCTCACCGAGGAGCACTGGCTGCTCGACGGGGCCCTGCGCATCCTCGCCGGCGACCCGGCGCTGGAGCAGGAGCCCGAGGCGCCCACCGACGCGGAGGGCGCGCGGATCCTGGCGGGCCTGCTGGCCGCCGGGCGCGATCCCGAGGTCGTGGCACTGCGGCTGCCCGGACTGGACTGGCGCCTCGCCAGGGTGACGCTGGGCGGTGTTCCGCTGGGCCGCGGCTGGGGCGCCACCCCCGAGGAGGCCGTCCGTACGGCCCTGTGCACGGCGCTCGCCCGGGTCCAGGCGAGCGGCTTCGGAAGCGTCGCCGAACTCTCCACCGACGCGCTGCTGTTCGCGGACAGCACGGTGCTCGGGCGGCTGCGCAAACAGCTCACCGCGCGGGCCGGCACCGGCTACCGCGGCCGGGCCGTACGCACCGACCCGGTGCTCGGTCCGCTCCCCCTCTGGCACGGCCCGGTCGAGGCCGTGACCGCCACACCCCCGCAGGAGGCTCCCGATGCCGGCTGAACTGACCCTGGAGACACCCGCCGTCTTCGGGCCCGGCACGGACTCGGCGTACGACACCCCGGACGGGGACTGGCGTACGGCCTTGACGGCGCTGGTCGAGGCCAGCGGCGCCCCGGTCGCCGTCAACCGCGGCTGGGACCTGGACTGGGAGCGGGAGCAGATCGCGCGGGCCATCGAACGCGGCACGGACGTGCTGTCGGTCCGGGTGTTCGCCGACGAGGTCCTCGTCGGACCGCTGTGGCGGGCCGGCGACCCGGACGGCGGCGGCTGCGCGGGCTGCGCCGAGGTCCGTGAGCGCACGATCCTCGACCACCCGCTGGTCGGCGACCTCGGCCGGGCGACCGCCGCCCCCCGGGCCGCCGCACCGCTGCTGCCCGAAATGCTCCGGGCGACCCTGGAGCACCTGGCACAGCGGCCCCTGGCCCCGGGCGAGCTGTACGTCGTCTCGGCGGCGGGGAACCGGCGCCGCCGGATCGCCCGCAGCTTCCACTGCCCCGTGTGCGGGCCGACGGCGGCCGGCCTCAACAGCTCCGCGGAGCCGTTGCCGCTGGCACTGCGGTCTCGTCCGGCCTCCGCCGGTGATCCGACCCGGTCGCGGGAGAGCCGGCTGATCGAGCGCGGGGTCCTGCGCGAGCGACTGGTCGACGACCGCTTCGGACCGGTGCGGGCGATCCTGCGGGAGTCCCACGCACCCTTCGCGATGAGCATGGCCGTGGTGCCGGACGCCCCCGCGATGGGGCACGGCCGGGCGCAGACCTTCGCCGAGACCGAGCCGGTCGCGGTGCTCGAGGCCTACGAGCGGCTCGGCGGTTTCCCGTACGACATCCCGGTCCTGACCGGGCACTCATACCGGGAACTGGGCGAGCGGGCCGTTGATCCTTCGGGGCTGGGCCGCTACACGGCCGAGCAACTGGACCATCCCACCTCGCGCGTGACCCCTTTCACCGAGGACACCCCGATGGACTGGGTGTGGGGCCACGACCTGGCGGACGGCCGACCCCTGCTGGTGCCGGCGGACCACGCCTTCTACCAGTACGAGTACGCGTTCCGGCGGGACCGGCGGGCCGCGCGCGCGGTCGGTCCGCACGAGCGCGAGCACTACTTCTACGAGTCCTCCAGCGGCTGCGCGGTCGGCGCCAACCTCGAAGAGGCGGCTCTGCACTCGCTGTTCGAGCTGGCCGAGCGGGACGCGTTCCTGCTGTCGTGGTACCGGGCGGCCCCGCTGCCGTACATCCCGACGTCCTCGATCACCGACCCCACCAGCCGGGCCATGATCGAGCTGATCGAGGCCCGCGGGTTCGACGTGCACCTGCTGGTCGTCACCCAGGACATCGCCCTGCCGGTGGTGTGGGTGCTGGCCGTCAACCGGGAGAACCCCTTCCCGGCGACCTTCTCCTCGGCCGGTTCGGGCGCCGATCCGCAGTCCGCGATCCGCGGGGCGCTGCGCGAGGTGGCGCAGCTGGTGACCAACCCGATCGACTGGACCCGTGAGCAGGTCGAGCCGATGATCGAAGACCCGTGGCAGGTCCAGGAGCTGGAGGACCACGTACGCCTCTACTCGCTGCCGCAGATGCGGGAGCGGGCCACCGCCGGACTCGGCGGGCCCCGGGTGAGCCTGGGGGAGGCGTTCCCGGGCTGGCCGCAGAAGCTTGCCGTGGAGTCGGGCGGTGACGTGCGCGGGGCGCTGGACTTCGTCCGGGGTCTGTTCGCGCGGGCCGGGCTGGACCGGATCGTGCTGGTCGACCAGACGAGTCGGGAGCACGCGGACGCGGGTATCCACGTGGCGCGTTCCGTGGTGCCCGGGATCCTCCCGATGTGCTTCGGGCACGCGCAGCAGCGGCTGACGGGGCTTCCCCGGCTGACGGCGGCGCTGCGCGGCACGGCGCAGGAGGGCCGCCCGGTCCCGTACGACCCGCACCCCTTCCCCTAGCGGCTGCGGTATCCACCCCCTGGCCGGGCCGGGGCCCGATCCCCCCTCGGGCCCCGGCCCCGTTCTCTCTGGAGGCCCGCAGATGACGCCCACGACTCCGCTTCGCACCCGGCGGCCCTGCCCGGTCGACCTGCCCGGCCCGGAGGGCGACAACTCGATCGCGCGCGAACCGCTCTGGCACGCGTACGGGGCGGGCGCCGACCAGCCCGAACCTCCCCACTGGACCTGGACCCCCGAGGCCCCGCCGGACACGCACGTGCGGCCGGCGCCGCCGACCGGGGAGGGGGCGCGGACGGTGCTGCCGCTGGGCACCACCGGGCTGCTCTCCGCCCTGCGCTACCCGGACCGGCCGGATCGGCCGACGGCGGCGGGTCCGGCGAGCGGGCCGGCCGCCGCGGGGCCGCCGGACTCCGAGCGGCTCGCGCACGCGCTGGTCACGGCGTTCGGGCCGCAGCGCCGGGAGCCTGAGAACCCGTACAACGACCACCGCCCGTACGCCTCCGCCCGCTGCCTGTTCCCCGTCCACGCCTTCGTGGACGGCGGCGGCCCGCGGCCCTGGCGGCTGCTGGAGCCCGACCTGCACGCGCTGACCGGCGTACCGGATCCCGGCCCGGCCCGGCGGATCGCGCTGACCGGCCGCTACACGGCGGTTCCGGCGGCCTACAAGTGGTTCCGCGGCTCGCTCGTCGCCATCGAACTCGGCATGGTGCTGCGCTCGCTCGGCATCGGCCTGGAACTCTTCGGGGTACCCGCCCGTCTGCGGCTGCCCGGCCCGGACGCGCACGGGCTGCTCGCCGGGCTCGGCTTCGAGGCGCCCTGGGAGTGGTCCCTGCCGCTCACCGTGGAACTGGGCGGTACGGGGACGCCCTCAGGCGCCCGCACCGGCGCGGTCCCGCTGCCGGCCCCGCTTGCCGCGGGCGATCCCGCGCTGGCGGATCTCGTACGGGTCAACCGCGGCCAGCTGTACGACGGCCGGGCGCACACCCTGACCTCCGCGATCCCGGCCGGGCTCGCCCGTTCGGCGGTGGCGCCCGACTGGGCGGAGCTTCTGTGGCGGCGCCACTCGGGCCGGATGCCGCGTGCCTTGCACGGGATGACCGGGCGGCGCAGGCGGGTGCCGGCCGAGGCCCTGGACAGCGCGCTGCGCTGGCTGTCCGTACCGCCGCCCGGCCCGGACCTCGCGGCGGCCTTCGCGGGGATCCGGATCACGGTGGTGACGCACGGGGTCGACGGCACGGCCGACGGGGTACACCGGGCGGACCGCGGCGTGGCCCGGCTGGTACGCGCGGACGCCTCGGCCGCCGAGCGGCTGGAGGAGCAGTACGGCTACGGGGTCTCGCCGGTCAACGGCTGCGGGATCCGCAACGCCCCGATGTCGGTGTTCCTCTCGGTGCGGCCCCGGGAACTGTTCGAGCGGCTCGGTCCAGGGGGCTGGGGCGCGGCGCAGCACGCGGCCGGCTGGGCGGTGCACGGGCTGTGCCTGTCGGCGGCGGCTTCGGGGCTGTTCGCGCGGCCCGTAAGGGCGTTCAAGGAGATACCCACGCAGCGTGTCCTCGGCCTGGAGGAGGACGAGACCATCGTCCTGTCCGCGGTCGTGGGGGTCCCGCAGGAGACCAGCGGCGCGCTGCTCGACCTGCGACGGTGAAGGGAACCGCACACATGAGAGACGAGCAGACGAACCAGCGGACGGACGGGCAGATGGCCTGGACGGCCTGGCACCTGCACCTGGGCACCACCGACCGGTCCGCGCACGACCGGGTGCTGGCCGAGGCCATCGGCCCGGCGGTCCGGCACCTGGACGGCCGGCCCTGGTTCTTCATCCGCTACTGGCAGCGCGGCCCGCACCTGCGGCTGCGGGTCGCGGGTCTGGCGCCGGACGAACTCCCGAAGTTCGAGAAGACCCTCGGCGCGCGGCTGGCCGGGGCGGGCCGGCTCACCCCGCAGGAGGAGCCGCTGGACACCGAGGCGTTCCGGGCGGGCGCGGGGGTGCTGGCGGCCGGGGAGAGCGGGGAGAACCGTTCCCTCCAGGCGCTGCTGCCGCCCGGTGTGCACGCCGCCCGGTACGAGCCGGAGTACGGCCGGTACGGAGGTCCCGCGCTGATGCCCGCGAGCGAGCGGCTGTTCCGGGTTTCGAGCGAGCTCGTCCTGGCCCTCGTACCGAGGATCCGCGGTGAGGCGCACCGCGCACAGCTGGCCCTGCGGGGGACGATGGCGGCGGCCGCCGCGCTCGGCGGCCCGGACGAGCGGGCCTCGTACTTCGCCCACGGCCTGGCGGCCTGGCGGGGCTGGGCGGCGCAGGCGGGGTACGGGGACGAGCTGCTGGACTCGGTGACCACGATCGCGGGGGACGGGGGCGGCTCCGCCGTCGACCCGCTGGCGCACGGCCCGTTCGGCGGCTGGCACGAGGAGGCCGGGGTGCTGGTGGACGCGGTACGGGCGGCCTCGCCGGTACCGCCGGGGGTGATCCTGTCCTCGCACACGCACATGCTGCACAACCGGCTGGGGCTGAGCATGCTGGAGGAGCTGCGCACGTACGCCTGGCTGGCGAACGCCTTCCCCGCACCGGCGGGTGCGGCCCTGCGCCGGGCGCCCGCGGGCTGAGCGGCCGCACGCGGCCGGCTCGTCCGCGCGAAGCCGCGTCCCGCAACGCCGAGGCCCGGCCGGAGATTTTCCGGCCGGGCCTTCGGTGTACCCGGGCGCCGCGGCGGTGACGGCACAGCGGTGGGACGACGCCGGCTACAGACCACGGACGAAGACGGCGGTGACGCAGACGCGCAGCCGGGGTCCGACCATGCCGCGCATCGCGCTCACGCCGAGCGCGTGCCGGTCGACCTCCGCGGTGGCCCGTACGACGGCGCGCGTGCCGCTGTCCTCGGTCTCGATGCCCGCAGGGTCCACGTAGAGGGTCAGCGGGACGCTGTTGCCCTTGACCGTGAGCCGGCCTTCGACGGTCCAGCCGGCCGTGGCGCCGCCGTTCAGGCGGTCGCCGGTGAAGCGCAGGACGGGGTGGCGCTCGGCGTCGAGGAAGCCGGCGCCGGTGACCTGGCGGTCCCGTCCGGGGCTGCCGGTGTTGAAGTCGGCGGCGGTCAGGCTGATGTCGAAGGCGCGCAGCGCGCCGCCCGCGTCGAGCTGTACGGCGCCGGCACTGACCGGGATCCGGCCGGAGACCGGCAGGAGGAAGAAGTGCCGGGCGCGGAACTCGACGGAGCTGGCTTCGGCGTCGATGTCCCAGAGGCCGCTCAGCCCGTCGAGGCTCCGTACGGCGGTGGTGGCGGCGGATGAGGAGAGGGAGGAGGACATGGGGAGATTCCTTCCGGGAGGGGGTCTCACGGGGTCGCGGCACGTCGAGGGGGCCCCACAGTCGAGGCCCCCCGGGGACGTACACGCCGTACGGGCTGTCGCCCGGCTGGCACTACTCCGGTCGCGGGTCCCAGCGGAAGCTGCGGACCGCGATCAGGGCGCCGACGACGCCCCAGGCCGCCAGGACGGCCAGTTCCTTCCAGTGGAAGCTGCCGTCACCGGTGAACGGCGCGAGCATCGCGTCGTTGAACGGCTTGACGGGCAGGAGGCCCGCGATGTTGTTCAGCACCTCGGCGTGGATGGGGAAGTAGCTGCCCGAGATGAAGACGAGCGGAAACTGGATGAACTGCACTACCGCCGGGGCGGCTTCGGAGTTCTTGATGAGCGAGGCGACACCCACGCCGAGCGCGCAGAAGCTCGCCGCGCCCAGGATCAGGGTGAGGGCGACGACCGCCCACGCCGTCGGCAGCGTCACGCCGTACAGCGAGCCGATGCCGAAGACCAGTGCCACGTCGATCACCGAGACCACCACGCAGTGCACGAGGAGTCCGGCGAAGTAGACCCAGGCGGGCAGCGGTGTGGCGTGCAGCCGCTTGAGGATGCCGGTCTGGCGGCGCATGGCCAGCACGATCGCGAGCTGGCCGTAGCAGGCACCCAGCACGGAGACCGCGGCGATGGTCGGGGTGTAGTACTGCATCCCCGAGAGGCCGAAGAAGAACGTCTCGCCCTCGCCGCCGCTGAAGACGGCGCCGAAGATGCCGATGATGACGATCGGCAGGACGAAGGTGAACACCATCGACTGCGGGTTGCGCCAGAAGGACAGCTGCTCGAACCGGATCTGGTGCCAGAGCAGGGCGAGTGCGCCCCGCTCGCCGTTCGCGGCGGCCGGGCGGCCCCCCGTACGGGATGTCGTGGTCGGGGTCAGGGTGGTCATGATCGGCTCCGATTCGGCCGGCGCCGTGTCCCGGCGGAGGACGGCGAGGAGGCTTCCTGGACCGCGTACTCGCGGGTCAGGCCCAGGTAGACGTCCTCGAGGGTGGGCTGGTCGACGGTCAGCCGCTCCAGTGGAGTGCCGCGCCGCAGCGCCCAGTCGGTGAGTTTGAACAGGGCGACGGTGGGCTCTTCGACCTCCGCCGTGACCAGGCCCTCGGCCACCTCGGCGACCGGGACGGGCACGTCGGAGACGACGGCGCCGCGCGGCAGCGCGAAACGGATCCGGGCGAGGGCGTTGTCGCGCCCGCCGAGGGTCTCGGGGGTCCCCGAGGCCACGACCTGCCCGGCCGCGACGACGACGACCGAGTCGGCGAGCGCCTGGGCCTCGTCCATGTAGTGGGTGGTCAGCACGATGGTGGTGCCGGCGTCGCGCAGGTTGCGGACGACGTCCCAGGCGCCGCGGCGGGCGTTCGGGTCGAAGCCGGTGGTCGGCTCGTCCAGGAACAGCAGCTGCGGGTTGCCGATGACGCCGAGCGCCAGGTCGAGCCGGCGCTTCTGGCCGCCGGACAGGTCCTTGACCTTGGCGCCGCGCTTCTCGTCGAGGCCGACCAGGTCGATCACCTCGTCGACGTCGCGCGGGGCCGGGTAGTAGCCGGCGTTGCGCGCCACGCTCTCGCGTACGGACAGGTAGGGCTCGACGGCGATGTCCTGGAGCACGAGGCCGATCTGCCCGCGCAGGTAGCGGCCGCCGTCCTTGGTGCCGGGGTCGCGGCCGAGTACTTCCACCCGGCCCTCGTCACGCTGGCGGAAGCCTTCCAGGATCTCCAGGGTGGTGGTCTTGCCCGCCCCGTTCGGGCCGAGCAGGGCGAAGATCTCGCCCTCCTCCACGGTGAAATCCACGCCGCGGACCGCTTCGTGGTCGCCGTATTTCTTGCGCAGGCCCTCTACGGCCACCGCGGTCACTGCGGCTCCTCCGGATGCCTCACTGTGGTCCTCCCGGGTCGTTGGATCGCCCGTAGAACGGAACTCCCGGGCGCTCCGCCGACGTTAGGGGCGGCCAAGCGGTAGGACCGGCTCCGCGGGACGTCCGGATGACGGAGGTCACGGAAGTCACGACAGTTGTCAGGTCACGGGTGATCCGGCATTGCCGCCGGGGTGGGGGGCACCGAAGCTCGAAGCCGGAACAGGCCGGCAGATCGTGGCAGAGGAAGGGCGGTCGGAGACGTGCGGTTCATGGAGGTCGGCGAGAACGCCGAGGAGGAACGGCAGATCACCGTGGTGGGTGCCGGGATCGGTGGTCTTGCGCTCGCCGGCGCACTGGCCGCGACCGGTACGCCGTACGCGGTGTACGAGCAGGCCGACCGGTTCGCCGAGGTGGGTGCGGGAGTGCAGCTCTCCCCCAACGCCTTGCGGCCGCTGGCCCGTCTGGGCCTGGGGCCCGCGCTGAGCGAGTGGGGCGTGCGGATCGAGGCGATGGAGGTGCGTGGCTGGACCGGCCGCCCGATCTCCCGGACACCGCTGGGCGAGGAGTGCGAGCGGCTCTACGGGGCCCCGTACCGGACCATCCACCGGGCGCATCTGCACGAGGCACTGCTGTCGCTGGGCGACCGGGACCGGGTCCGGCTCAGGAGCCGGCTGGACTCGGTGGAGCAGACCCCGGACGGTGCCAGGCTGTCCTTCGCCGACGGTACGGTCCGCAAGGCGGGCGTGCTGGTGGGCGCGGACGGCATCCATTCCACGGTGCGCGAGGTCCTGCGCAAGGACGACCCGGTGTTCTCCGGGCTCGGCATCTACCGCGGTCTCGTGCCGGTGGAGAAACTGCCGTCGGAGGCCCGCGAGGCCCTGGTGCGGCTGTGGCTCGGGCCGGGCGGGCACTTCGTCTGCTATCCCGTCGACGGCGGCCGGCAGATCAGCTTCGCCGCGACCGTCCCGATGCCGGACGCTCCGCACGAGTCCTGGTCGGCCCCGGCCGATCCGGCCGATCTCGTACGGGCCTTCGGCGGCTGGACCGGGCTGGTCTCCGACATCGCCCGCAATGCCGAGGTGCTGCACCAGTGGGCCCTGCACGACCGGGGTCCGCTGCGCCAGTGGTCGACCTCGCACATCACCCTGCTGGGAGACGCCGCGCACCCGATGCTGCCGTTCATGGCCCAGGGCGCGAACCAGGCGATCGAGGACGCGATGGACCTGGCGTCCTGCCTGACGCAGGAATCGGACGCCACGGTCTCCGAGCGGCTGGCCCGGTACGAGGCCCTGCGCGTCCCTCGCACCGCCGAGATCCAGCGGGCCTCGCGCGGCAACGCGGACTTCCTGCACCTGCCCGACGGGCCGGCCCAGCGGCGGCGCGACGCCCGGATGGCGGTCGGTGCGTCCCTGCGCGACCGGGCGACCCTGTACGCGCACGAGACCGGCCGCAGCGTCATGGCCGGCGTCTAGTGCTGTGACCGGAAAGGTTTGCCGGGTCGCGACGCCCGGCACGGCACCTCGCCGCGTTGTCGGACCACGGACACTCACCCGCGGTGTCGCAGCCGCCGGGTGGCGGGTGTGCGTGAGGGGGTGGTGCCTTGGCGGCGCCGCCCCCCTCGGGTCAGCTCAGATCGGGTCGCGTCAGCGGAGGCCCGCCTGGTTGCGCGTGGTGAGCTTGCCGTTCTCGAAGAGGAAGCTCGCGATGCCGAAGGTGGCGGCCTGCTCGCAGTCGTAGATCGACATGCTGTCGGTGCGGCTCAGGGACTGGGCGACGCGCACGCAGGTGCCCTTGCCGGCGATCTCGTGCATCTGGGTGATCGTGCTGCCGACCTTGATCTTGCCGTACTTGGTCTTGGTCATCTTGCCGTTGGACTCGAGGCCGTCCAGTGAGAACTGGCTCTTGATCTCCAGCTTGCCGTTCACGAAGTCGAAGAAAGCGCTGCTGTAGGGCTTGTTGCCCTTGCACGCGTAGTGCCGGTAGGCAACGCCGCCGGAGTCGTCGCGGCTCTTGAGCTTGCAGGCGCCGCTGTCGGCGATGCTGTGCATCTTGGCCGTGGTGGTGCCGATCTTGATGAGGTCGTACTCGGCCTTGCTGATGGTGGCCGTGGTGGCGGCGCTCGCGCTCGGCGCGGCGGCGAATGCCAGGCCGGCAGCCAGTACGGGCGCAGCGAGCAAGTGCATGCGGGACATCAGGATTCCCCCCAGAATCAACGTCCTGCGTGTTCAGGACTGGATCATGGTGCCATACGGGTGGAAGACGTCAGGCTCCGCTCCTGTGGTCCCAACCCGCCCCGGGTCGGACGAGGTTGCCGCCGGAGGGGGGAGCGGAGAGGGAGTGGACGGGGGGCTGAGGGGTGCTTGAGGCGGAGGGCCGGGAGGGAGCCGGAGGCCGGCGTTGGTGGGTGCCCCGATCGGGGTGGGCGCCGTCTCTCGTGCGGGTCTTGGGTGCTACGGACGCCTTTTGTCGCGACGGGTGGCTCGAGAGGGGGGAGCAATACGCCACATCGAAGTGGTGGCGCTATAGGGGCCGTGGAATGTCACTCGAATCGGGCTCGAATGATCCTTCGGATTCCGCCGAACAGGCTATGTGAGGTGCTTCAATGGCCACCGTCAGGGCGCGATTGGATCAGCAGGGAGCGGGGCACGGGGATGCGTAAGTCATACGTCGCGGCGCATGTTTATATGATCATCGGAACGCTCTCCGGGTTGTACTACCGAGAGTTGACCAAGATCAACGAGTTCGAGGGCGAGACCCAGCTCGGCGTCCTCCACACCCACTTGCTCGCGCTGGGCATGCTGGTCTTCCTCATAGTTCTCGGTCTCGACAAGGTGTTCAGGCTGTCCGGGAACAAGCAGTTCAACTACTTCTTCTGGATCTACAACACGGGCCTCACGATCACCTGCCTGAGCATGTTCTACCGGGGCACCCAGACCGTGCTCGGCAACGAGGTACCCGAACTCTTCTCCCTGGTCGGAGGGTTGGGGCACATCATCCTGACGGTGGGGCTCGTGCTGTTCTTCATCCTGCTCGGGAAGCGAGTCAAGGACCACGACAGTGCTCGGCCCGAGGAGTCCGAGCCGGTGAAGACCTCGGTCTGACGGTCTCCCCGCGGTGGGGGCCGTCGAGCCCCCGGACAGTAATGGGCCCGAGCCGGAGCACCGGCTCGGGCCTTCGTGTGCTCACAGATGAGGCCCGAGGAGCCTGCCGGGCGATTCGTACGCCCGGCAACTGAAGGGTCCGCTCTTCGCCGTCGTCAGCGTGCCCGCCGGAGCAAGCGGGCGGCGACGGCCTGATTCCGCCACCCTGCCCTAGAGCCCGGCACCCAGCATCCGTCACCCGCCCCGCGAATTTCCGCGGGGCGGGTGACGTGCGTTATCGCGCCGACCTGGGCCGGCGCGGCAGAGCGGGAATCAAGGGGCGCTGCACCGGCCGGAGTTAGCTTTTCGGACACTGAAGGGATACGGGTGATCTTCGATGGAGCTCCGGATACTCGGATCGATAGAACTCTGGACAGGCAGTGCCCTGGCCGATCTCGGCCCCGCACGGCAACGCAGCATCCTCGGCGTCCTGCTGGTCGATCCGGAAAGGCCGGTGCCACTGGAGTCCCTTGTGGACCGGGTATGGGGGGACCGGCCGCCCGCGGGGGTCCGCAATGTCGTCCACACGTACATCACCCGGTTGCGCCGGGCGCTGGCCACTGCCTCGGCCGGTTTGCCCGAGCCGATCGGGCTGGTTCGGACCCCGGCCGGCTACCAGATTTCGGCCGATCCCGGCGCCGTGGACCTGGTGCGGTTCCGGCGGCTGCTCAAGAGCGCCCAGCAGGACGGCCTCGGCGATCAGGAGCGCAGCACGCTGCTCCAGCAGGCGCTGCACATGTGGCGGGGCGACGCGCTCGGCGGCATGCAGGGTGACTGGGCGGCCCGGCTGCGGGAGACGTTGCGGCAGTTGCACCACGAGGCGCTCAGCCAGTGGGCGGACGCCGAGATCCGCCTGGAGCGGCCCGGCACCGTCCTCGCGGAACTGCGTGCCGCGCTGCTGACCGATCCGCTCTCCGAGCAGCTCTGTGAGCGTCTGATGCTCGCGCTCTACCTGGAGGGGCGCAGTGTCGACGCCCTGGAGTACTACCAGGCGATGCGCCGGCTGATCGCCAAGGAGCTCGGCACGGATCCGTCGCGGCGGCTGCAGCGGCTGTACGAGACGATCCTGCGCGGCGAGGCGGTCGACCCCGTGCCGCCGCCCGAGCGCGGCGGCGACCCGCGTGGCGGAGACCCGCACGGCGGCGTCACGCACGGCGTGGGCACGCTGCAGGTCCTCGACCGCCCCCGGGCCGCCCCGCAGGTCCCGCAGATGCTCCCGCTCGACCTCCCCGACTTCACGGGGCGCGAACGCGAACTCGACGTGATCCAGCGGACCCTGACCCAGCCCACCGCCTCGCAGCCGCCCGCGGTGGTGCTGGTCGGCGGCGTCGGCGTCGGCAAGACCGCGCTGGCCGTGCGCCTGGGGCACCGTCTGGTGTCCGCCTACCCCGACGGGCAGCTGTACGCGGCGCTGCGCGGCAGCGGCACCCGGCCGGCGGACCCGTACGCGGTGATGGGCAGGCTGCTGCGCGTGCTGGGTACGGACCCCGACCGGCTCCCGACCGACCCCGACGAGCGTGCCGAGGTCTACCGGCTGGCGCTCGCGGGGCGCCGGGTGCTGCTCACCCTCGACGACGCGGCCGACGACGCGCAGGTGCAGCCGCTGCTGCCGGGCAGTTCGGACGCCGCGGTGCTGATCACCAGCAGGGGCCGGCTCAGTACGCCGCTCGGCGCCCGCGTCCTGCAGGTTCCGGACCTGCCGCACGGCCACAGTGTGCGGTTGCTGGCGCGGATGCTGGGCCCGGAGCGGATCGAGCGGGAGCCGGCCGCGGCGGCGACGATCGCGCGGTACTGCGGCGGGCTGCCCCTGGCCCTGCGTGCGGCGGCCTTAAGGCTCAACAGCCGCCCCCACTGGTCGCTGAGCCGCTACGCGGAGCGGCTCGGCGACGAGGGCCGGCGGCTGGACGAGCTGGCGTACAGCTCGCTGAGCGTGCGGGCCAGCTTCACGGCCTCGTACAACGCGCTGCCCGAGGATGCCCGCGAGGCGCTGTGCTGCCTGGGCCACCTGCCGGTGCCCGAGTTCGACGCCCAGTTGGCCTGCCCGGTGCTGGGGAAGGACTTCGCCACCGTCGAGGACGCCTGCGAGCAGCTGGTGGAGGCCCACTTCCTGAGCGTGGTCGAGCCCGCGGGGGGCCACCTTCCCACCCGCTACCGCCTCGACGGCCTGCGGCGCAGCTTCGCCCAGGAGCTCGGCTCCGGCCGGGCCGGCGCCCTGGAAGGGGCCGTCCGCCTGGCCGTCTGACGCGGCCCACCTGGTGATACACCCGCCTTCAAGACGCACTCCAGTCCCGCTCCCACCCCGGTACCGGAGAGTCGTATCCGAAGCCACCTACGCGACAGGGCAGGAAGGAGTGGGACCGCAATGACGCCTCCTGACTCTCCCCAGGCCGTGCTGCCGGAGCTCGGCATGACCGACACGGAAGTTCGGCTACCGACACCGGCGCGTGCAGCCACGATGGCCGATCTGGCCGACGAGCTCGCCACCCGCAGGGCGCAGGCACACTTCGGGCACGACCCGGAGGCCGACGCCCGCCACCTCTCCAAGGGCAAGCTGCTTGCCCGCCAGCGCATCGAGAAACTGCTCGACCCGGGCACGTTCACCGAGCTGGGGCTGTTCGCCGAGCACCGGGCGGTGGGCTTCGGCATGGAGCACACGCATCCCGAGGGCGACGGCGTGATCACGGGCTGGGGCGAGGTCGACGGCCGTACGGTCTTCGTCTTCGCTCACGATGCCCGGGTGCGCGGCGGCGCGCTGGGAGCGACGTTCGCCGCGAAGATCCACCAGCTGCTCGACTTCGCCGACTCCGTCGGCGCCCCGGTCATCGGCCTCAACGACGGCGGTGGCGCACGGATCCAGGAGGGCATCGACGCGCTCGCCGGCTTCGGCAAGCTGTTCGCCCGCAACGTCCGCGCCTCGGGCGTGGTGCCTCAGATCAGTGTCGTGCTCGGTTCCTGCGCGGGCGGCGCCGTCTACTCGCCGGCGCTGACCGACTTCACGTTCATGGTCGAGGGCATGGCCAACATGTTCATCACCGGACCCGACGTGGTGCAGGCGGTGACGGGCGAGAAGGTCACGCAGGAGGAGCTCGGCGGCGCGTACACCCACGGCACCCGCACGGGCGTGGCGAGCTTCGTCGCCCCGGACGAGGAGCTCTGCTTCGAGGGCGTACGGGAGCTGCTCTCCTACCTGCCGTCGAACAACGCCGAGATGCCGCCGTACAGCAGGCCCCACGACGATCCGGACCGGCGCTGTGAGGAACTGCTGAAGCTGGTACCGGTCGACGACCGGGCGCCGTACGACATCAGGACGGTCATCGGCCACATCGTCGACGACGGCGACTACCTGGAGATCCAGGAGAACTGGGCGCCGAACATCGTGTGCGCCCTGGCCCGCCTGGACGGCCGCGCGGTCGGCATCGTGGGCAACCAGCCCGCCGCCATGGCGGGGGTGCTGGACATCGACTCCTCGGAGAAGGCCGCCCGGTTCGTGCGCACCTGCGACGCGTTCAACATCCCGCTCGTGACCCTGGTCGACGTGCCGGGGTTCATGCCCGGCACCGACCAGGAGCACAACGCGATCATCAGGCGCGGCGCGAAGCTCCTGTACGCGTACTGCGAGGCGACGGTGCCGCGTGTGCAGGTCATCCTGCGCAAGGCGTTCGGCGGGGCGTACATCGTCATGGACTCCAAGTCGATCGGCTCCGACCTGTCCTTCGCCTGGCCGTCCAACCAGACGGCCGTGATGGGCGCCGACGGCGCGGCCAACATCATCTTCAGGCGGCAGCTGCGCGAGGCTGCGGAGCCGGAGAAGCTGCGCAAGGAGCTGGTCGCCGAGTACACCGAGCAGCTGATGAATCCCTTCGTCGCCGCGCAGCGCGGCCACGTCGACGACGTCATCGACCCGGCGGAGACCCGGCGGGTGCTGATCAAGTCCCTGGACATGCTGCGTACCAAGCGGGCCCGGCAGCCTCTGCGCAAGCACGGAAACGAGCCGCTGTGAGCGCGCCGGGGAGCGTCCCGCTGACGGTGCTGCGGGGCAACCCGACACCGGAGGAGCTGGCCGGGCTGCTCGTCGTGCTCGCCGCGCTGCGCGGGTGTCCCGGCGAGCTGGCTCCGCCGCCGGGCGACGAGCGCCGCTGGGCCCGGCTGGAGGGCTGGCAGCGTTCGCTGCCCGCCGAGGCTCCGGACGCGGCCGGCTGGCAGCGCACCCCCGCAACGACCCATGAAAGGACTACCCGATGACCGGTTGGACCGGCCCCGGCAGCGACGGTACGACGTCCGGCTGCCTGGCCATGTTCCCCGGACAGGGCTCGCAGCGGCCCGGCATGGCCAAGCACCTCCTGGAAACCTATCCGGCGGCCCGGGAGCTGTTCGCCCGCGCCGACGAGATCCTGGGACTGCCGCTGTCACAGATCTGTGTGACCGGCAGTGCCGCGGAGATCGGCCGGACCGAGATCACCCAGCCCGCGATCGCCACGACCAGCCTGGCCGTCTGGGAACTGCTGCGGTCCGACGGCTACCGGCCGGCGGCGACCGCCGGCCACAGCCTCGGCGAGTACCCGGCGCTGGTGGCCGCCGGGGTGCTGTCCCTGGAGTCGGCCCTGCAGCTGGTGCGGTTGCGCGGCCAGCTGATGGGCGAGGTGGCCCGCGAGGTGCCCGGCGCGATGGCTGCCGTACTGGGCCTGTCCGCGGAGGACGTGCTGGCTGCCTGCGACAGCGTCGAGGGTCACGGCCTGGTCCAGGTCGCGAACTACAACGAGCCCCTCCAGACGGTCATCTCGGGGCACGCGTCGGCCGTCGAATCGGCCGGCCGGTCGGCGCTGGAAGCCGGCGCCGACCAGGTCGTACGGCTGGACGTGGGGGCGCCCTTCCACTGCTCGCTGATGTCGGCGGTGGAGGAGGAGTTCACCGAGGCGCTCGCCGCCCACCCGTTCGCCGATCCCGAGCTTCCCGTGATCAGTTCGGTCACCGGCACCTACATCGGCTCGGGAGAAGAGGCCAGGCAGCTGCTGCGGCGTCAGCTCACCGGTCCCGTCCGCTGGGTCGAGGTGCTGCGCACGGCCGCCCGGCACCCGGTGGGCGCGTATACCGAGCTCGGGCCCGGCCGGGTGCTCAGCGGGCTCGCCCGCCGCACCCTGGGCGAGGCCCGCACCCGCTCCACCGGAGACCCGCGCCGGCTCACGGCGCTGCACGGCGAGCTGTCACCGGAGAAGTGGCAGGACCCGGTGGCGTCCTGACGTCGCACGTTCCGCCTGCCGCACCGCCCCGGTTCGTCCATCTCCAGCGATATCCACGAGCGATATCTACGAAAGGTTGAAAGACACATGTCGTACGACGGTAAGGACTTCGGCGCCATCGTCCAGGAGGCGGTAGCCGACGCACTGGGCATCGACATCGAGGAGGCCGTGCCCGAGGCCACGCTGCTGGGCGATCTGGACGCCGAGTCCATCGACCTGCTGGACGTCCTGTTCCGCATCGAGAAGGCGGCGGACGTGAAGATCAAGGTCTCGGACATCGCCGAGCTCCTCCAGGGCGGGATACCCGACGAGGAGTTCGCCGACGAGGACGACATCATCAACGCGGTCGGTCTGGCCCAGCTGAAGAAGTCGCTGCCGCAGATCGACGTGGAGGAGCTGGCCGGGAAGCTTACGGCCGACGAGGTGCTGTCGCTGTTCACCGTGCAGAACCTGACGGATCTGGTGGCTGAGCGTGCCGCCCTCGCCGCGGCCGCTGCGTGAGCGAGGGGCGGGGGGGCCACCGTACCGGGACAGCGCCGCCCCGCCTCCGCTGCGGGTGCGCACGGGCATGGACCTGGCCGTGGTCTCCCGGGTCGATGAGCTGATGAGCTCACAACCGGAGCTTCGGGAGCGGGTGTTCACCGCTCGCGAGCTGGCCTACTGCGACCGGCGCAAGCGGGGTGGTGAGCACCTCGCCGCCCGCTGGGCCGCGAAGGAGGCCGTACTCAAAAGCCTGGGTACGGGCATGGGCCCGCGCATGGAGTGGACGGACATCGAGGTCGTCAACGACCGTGCCGGCCGCCCCCAGGTGCGGTTGCACGGCGAGGTCGAGGTGGTTGCCCGGTCCCTCGGCATGCACTCCATCGACGTCAGCATGAGCCACAGCGGGGGTCTCGCCGTCGCGCACGCCGTCATGGTGTGCATGCCCGAGGCACCGCACGACGCACCAGTCCGCACCACGCACACGGGAGAAGGAGACGAACGGCATGAGGCCTGACGAGACGGAGGCACCGCGATGAGCCGCAGGGTGGTCATCACCGGCGTGGGTGCCGTCACGCCGCTGGGCAACGACGCGCCGAGCACATGGCAGGGACTGGTCGACGGGCGCAGCGGAGTCGGCCGGCTGACCACGATCGACACCACCGGCTTCGACGTGACGATCGCCGGCGAGGTCAAGGACTACCGGCTGGACGACGCCGTGCCCGCCTCGGTCGGCCTGCGCCGTCTGCTGCGGCCGGGCACCTTCGGCGTGGGCGCGGCCTGGGAAGCGCTGCGCGACGCCGGGGTGGACGGGGACACGTACGACGGCGCGGACATGGGCGTGGCCATGGGCGCGTGTGTGGACCGGCCGGACCTGCAGTGGCTGGTGGACGTCGGGGCGCTGCGCGACGAGACCGGCCGGGACGACGCGTTCACCACCTACGCGCCTTCGGCCTCGCTGGCCTACAGCCAGAACATCGCGTCCGCGGCGATGGCCCGGATGGTGGACGCGACCGGCCCGATGCTGGGTGTGTCCACCGCCTGCTCGGCCTCCGGGCACGCCGTCGGGGAGGCGTTCCGCTCCCTGCAGGAGGGCGATGCCAAGCTCATGCTCGCGGGCGGCTACGACTCGCTGACGACCTGGCTCGACGTGCTGTGCTTCGGCCTGCTGGGTGCGCTGACGAAGGACTACAACGACGATCCGCAGCGGGCCAGCCGCCCCTTCGACGACAAGCGCTCCGGGTTCGTCCTCGGTGAGGGCGGCGTCGTGCTGGTGCTGGAGGAGCTGGAGTCGGCCCGTGCCCGCGGGGCGCGGATCCTCGCCGAGGTCCTGGGCTACGGCACCAGCCTGAACGCCTGGCGGATGACGGACTCGCCGCCGGACGGCAGCGGCGCCATCGAATCCATCGAGGCGGCGATCGCGGACGCCGGCCTGGAACCGGGCGACATCGACTACGTCGTGGCGCACGGCACCAGCACCCCGGGCAACGACCTGTCGGAGACCACGGCGATCAAGAAGGTGTTCGGCGACGCCGCCGAGCGGCTGGTGATCAGCTCGCCGAAGTCGATGACCGGTCACCTGACCGCCGCGTCCGCGGCGCTGAGCCTGCTCACCGCGATCGGGGCGATCAACCACGGCGTGGTGCCGCCGACCATCAACCAGGAGACGCCCGACCGGCGGCTCGGCCTCGACTTCGTCCCGAACACGGCGCGCAAGCAGGAGGTCCGCAACGCCCTGATCAACGCGTTCGCCTTCGGCGGCACCAACGTCGGTCTGGTCGTGGGGCGTTACGAGGAGAAGCGATGACGACCCGACAGCGACATGGAGGAGCGCGATGAACGACAGCGGACGTCAGGTCGTCATCAGTGGCATCGGCCTGGTGACCGCGCTGGGCGAGGGCCCCGAGGCCAACTGGAAGGCACTGGTGGCCGGCGAGTGCGGGATCGGCCCGATCGAGGCGTACAACCCGGAGCCGCTGCAGACCCGGCTCGGTGGCGAGATCCCCGACTTCGACGCCACCCGGTACGCCACCAAGCGCCAGCTGCGCACCATCAACCGCGGTGACCGCCTGGCGCTGGCCGCGGCCCGGATCGCGCTCGACGACGCGGGCCTGCCGCACAAGCAGGACGGTGGTGACGAGCTCGGCTACCGGACGGGCCTGTACCTGGGCGGCAACAAGTCGCTGGGGCGCATGGAGCAGCTGATCGACGAGCTGAAGGTGATCCGCCGCCCGGACGGCACAGCCGACCTGGCGCACCTCGCCAAGCACGGTGATGTCATCATGCCGCCGCTGTTCTTCGTCGAGGGACTGCCGGCCGGCGCGGTGTTCAACATCTCGCAGACGTACGGCATCAGGGGCTCCAGCACCTTCTTCGCGGGCTACGCGGACGCCGGCGCCACCGCGATCGGCCGGGCCATGCGCGCGGTGCGCCGCGGGGACGCGGACGTGGCGATCGCCGGCGGCTACGACGACGCCACCAGTTGGTGGTCGATGACGCTGCTGGACCGGCTCGGGATCCTGACCACCCGCAACGACCGCGGGCAGGGGGCGTACCGGCCCTACGACCGGGACCGCAGCGGCGGTCTCCCCGGCGAGGGCGCGGCCCTGCTGGTGCTGGAGGAGAAGCAGGCGGCGCTGCGGCGTGGTGCTCGCATCTACGCCGAGGTGACCGGCTACGGCGCCGGCCACGACGCCCGTACGCCGCCGGCGGCGGACCCCGAGGGCCGCGGTCTGGCCCGGGCGGTGCGGCGCTCGCTCGAGGACGCCCGCCTGGCCGCCGACGACCTCGGCTACATCGCCTCGGACGGCTCCGGGACCCGCATGGGCGACTCGAGCGAGGCCATCGCCCTGCGGACCGCGCTGGGCACGGCGGCCTCGTCGGTGCCGGTCAGCACGCCCAAGCCGCAGACCGGCCACCTCCTCGGCGGCGGTGGTGCGCTGAACGCCGCCGTGGCCGCGCTGGCGCTGCACCACGGGGTCGTGCCCGCGACGCTCAACCTCGACCATCCCGACCCGGTGTGCGCCCTGGACCACGTCCGCGGCAGCGCCCGGGAGAGCAGGCCGTCCCATGCGATGGCGCTGGCCCGGGGCATCGAGGGACAGGCCGTGGCCCTGACCTTGTCCAGGCCGGTGTGAACGGCTGAGCAGCCCGTGCAGAGAAGGAAGCTGACGCATGACTGACGTTCCTGACCAGACCGTCGGCGTGGTGATCGCCGCAGTGGGTGCGATCACCCCGCACGGCGGTTCGGCCGAGGCCCTGTGGGACGGGGTGCGCGCCGGGCGGGTGGCGATCTCGCCCGTGCGCCGCCTGCCCATGGACGACTACCAGACCAGCTTGGGCGGTGAGATCACCGAACCCTGCTCGCCCGCGTACGACTACGCGCCGGACTCCGAGGCCCGTGACCGGTCGATCGACTTCGCGCTGACCGCCGCCGAGGAGGCCATGGCCTCCTCGGGCCTGCGGGTCGGCACGGACATCCCGGCCGAGCGCTGGGGGGTCGCCTACGGCACCTGCCACGGTGGCTGGCGCAGCGCCGAAATCGCCCTGCGCGAGGTGCAGGAGGGTGGCGCGCCGGACTGGCAGCGCTACACGTTCGTGCCGCCTCATGCCGGCGCGGAGGCGCTGTCGGCCGCCTTCGGCCTCAAGGGCCCGGTGCTCAGTGCCAACACGGCCTGTGCCGCCAGTGCCCATGCGCTGGCGCACGCCCTGGAGGTGATCCGGGCGGGCGCGGCCGACGCGATGCTCGTGGGGGGCAGCGATGCCTTCACCGAGTCGGCGTTCGCCGGGTTCAGCAGTCTGTGGTCGCTTTCCCCGCAGCCCGCGGCGCCCTACTCCAAGGACCGGTCGGGTCTGACGCTGGGCGAGGGCGGCGGGATGCTTCTGCTTCTGTCGCGGGAGGTGGCCGAACGTACCGGCGCGCCGGTCGTCGCCGAGATCCTCGGCTACGGCCTGTCCGCCGACGGCCACCACCCGACGGCTCCGCACCCGGAGGGTGAGGGTGCGGCCCGGGCGATCCGCTCGGCGCTGAGCGTCTCGGGTCTGACCCCGGACGACGTCCGGTACGTCAACGGGCACGGCACGGGTACGGAGAAGAACGACTCGGCGGAGAGCAAGGCCGTGCGTGCCGCGCTGGGCGAGGCCGCCGCCGAGAAGGTCTCGCTGTCCAGTACCAAGTCGATGATCGGCCATCTGCTCGGCGCGGCCGGCGCGGTGGAGGGCATCGTCACGGTGCTGGCCCTGCGCGACCAGGTGGCACCGCCCACCGCGTCCTTCACCGAGGTGGACCCGCAGTGCGGTCTGGACCCGGTGGCGGGGACGGGCCGGCCGATGGTGCTGGACACCGCGCTGTCCAACAACTTCGGGTTCGCCGGAGCCAACGCCACCATCGCCTTCGCCCGCCCCGGCGGCCCCGGCGCGCCGGCTCCGGCCGTCGGCCCGGACGACGTCGTCGTGACCGGGTTCGGCGTGATCACCTCGGCCGGCGAGGGGGCCGAGGCGCTCTGGGAGGCGTACGCGGCAGGACGCCGGCAGGGTGCGCCCGAGGACGGACTGCGCGTGGCCCGGGCCGAGTTCGACCGCACGGCCGTCGGCACCCCCAGGGAGCGCCGGCGCATGGACAAGGTCTCCCAGCTCGCCATCGCCTCGTGCCGCGCCGCCCTGGGCGCCGCGGGCGCGGACGGCGACGCGGACGCCGTCGCCGCGACCGGCGTGGTGCTGGGCACCGCGATCGGGCCGATGGAGAGCAGCGAACGGTTCACCGTCCCGCTGCTGGCCGACGGCGCGCGGGAGGCGAACCCCGCCGTGTTCACGAACACCGTGTACAGCGGCGCGGCCGGCCACGTCGCCATGGCCCTGGGCACCAAGGGGCCGACGTCGACGCTGACGTCGGGGCACGCGGCGGGTGCCGCCGCCCTGGGTGTCGCGTACGACATGCTGCGTGCCGGTCGGGCCGAGCGCCTGCTGGTGCCGGCGGTGGAGGCGTTCTCGCCGGCCACGCTGGCCGCGTACCGCAGCATCCCGCTGTTCGGTTCGGCGGCCGGGCGCCGGTACACCTTCGCCGAGGCCGGCATCGCGCTGGTGCTGGAGCGCCGGGAGAGTGCCGAGCGGCGCGGCGCCCCGATCCATGCCGTGGTCCTGGGACACGCGACCGCGTCCGACGCCTGCGGCATCGGCCGCTGGGACCCGTCCGGTGACGGTGTGGAGCGGGCGATGCGCCTGGCGCTGCGCAACGCCGGGCTCGGGCCGGAGCACATCGCGACGGTCTGGGCGAGCGCGGCGGGTCTGTCCGCCGCCGACCGTCCCGAACAGGCCGCTGTGGAGCGGGTGTTCGACACGGGGCGAGTGCGCGTCGAGGCCCCGAAGCGGGTCCTCGGTGAGCCGGTCGGCGCGGGCGCCCACCTGTCGGCGGTCCTCGCCGTCGGCGCCTGGCGCGCCGGCGGGGATCCCCGCCCGGTCCTTGTGAACAGCTCTTCCCTCGGCGGCACCCACGTCTCGCTCGTCCTGTCCCCCGTCCCCCTTCCCGCAACGGAGCCCGGCCGATGACCACCGCGTACGACGTAAAGATCCTCTCCACCGGCGCCTACCTGCCCGGCGAGCCGCTGGACAACGCCACGCTGGAGAAGTACGTCGGGCCGCTGCCGGACGACGTACTCGAAGGCATCCAGGTCAAGACCCGGTACTGGATGATCGACCCGGTCACGGGCGAGCACCGGATCAACAACAGCCGGATGGCCGAGCGTGCCTCCCGGCAGGCCCTCGAGCGGGCCGGTGTGGAGCCCGAAGAGGTCGACCTGATCGTGGTGTGCACGGCGACGCCGGAGTACACGCTGCCCAACGTGGCGACCACCCTGCAGCACTACCTGGGTCTGGAGAGCGTGGCCGCGATCGAGATCCGCGGGGCCTGCGCGGGCTGGGTGCAGGCGCTGGACCTGGCCCGGCGGCAGCTGGCCGACGGGACGGCGCGCACCGCCCTGGTCGTGGGCAGCGAGGCCGGATCGCCGGTGCTGGCGCCGCACTTCCTGGGCAAGGACCCGGCGCGCGTGCGGATGCGGGACCGCCTGACGCTGTACACGTTCGGTGACGGTGCGGGGGCCGTGGTGATGCGGGCCGAGCCCGTGGGCGAGTCGGCGGGCGAGCCGAACGAGTTCGCCTTCGTCAACGCGTGCGTGGGCGGCCTGCGCAAGCCCGGCATGGAGATCATCGGTGGCGGTACGGACGTGCCGCAGGCGGAGCAGCTGCGCCGGCGCCAGCTGATCCAGATGAAGATCGACGTACCCGGCACCACCACGTTCGGGCCGCAGGTGTTCGTCCGTGCGATCCAGGAGATGGCCCGGAAGGACGGCCGGACGCTCGGGGAGTTCGACGCGATCGTGCTGCCGGAGGGCAACGCCGACTACTTCGCCAACGAGTTCGAGTCCGCCGGAATGTCCCCCGAGGACATCCAGGCGCTCAACGGGCGGATCGTGGAGAACCTCGCCGATGTGGGGGCCACCGGCTCGGCCGCGGTGCCGCTGTCGCTGGACGCGGGCTGGACCTCGGGGCGCATCAAGCCCGGCGACCGGATCGTGCTGCTCGGCATCGAGGCCAGCCGGTACGTCTACACCGGCCTGTCACTGACCTGGCAGGCACCGCCCGCGGCCTGAGCGGCCGCCTTCCCGGCCCTGTCGAGTCATCTCAATTCACTTCATTGCACGCCGCCTCCGTCGTGAGGCGCGATTCCAGGAGGCATCACGTGGCGATCAAGCACCGCAAGCTGGGTACACCCGGACTGGAAGTCCCGGCCCAGGGCCTTGGCTGCATGGGCATGACGTTCGGTTACGGCAACGCGGACGCGAACGAGGCGCTGGCCACCATCGACCGAGCGCTGGAGCTCGGTGTCAATCTGCTGGACACCGCCGACATGTACGGCCCGCACTCCAACGAGGAGCTGATCGGCCGTGCCGTGGCCGGGCGCCGCGACAAGGTGGTGCTCGCTTCCAAGGTGGGCAACGAGATCGGCCCCGACGGCCAGCTGACGTGGCGGATCAACGGCCGCCCCGACTACATCCGCAAGTCGATCGAGGGCACCCTGCGCCGCCTGGGCACCGACCACCTCGACCTCTACTACCTGCACCGGGTCGACCCGGACGTTCCCGTGGAGGAGAGCTTCGGCGCGCTCGCCGAACTCGTCGAGGCCGGGCTCGTCAAGCACCTGGGGATCTCCGAGGCGGGGCCGGAGACCATCCGGCGCGCTCACGCGGTGCATCCGCTGACCGCGGTGCAGACCGAGTACTCGCTGTTCACCCGGGACGTCGAGGTCAACGGCGTGCTGGACACCGTGCGCGAGCTGGGCATCGGTTTCGTGGCCTACAGCCCGCTCGGCCGCGGGTTCCTGACCGGCACCATCCGCGACACCTCCGACATTCCCGAGGGCCTCGACTTCCGGCGCATCGCTCCGCGCTTCAAGGACGAGAACATCCGCCAGAACCTGCCGGTCGTCGACCAGCTCAGCGAGCTCGCCGCCGCGGCCGACACCACCGTCGTCCGGCTCGCGCTCGCCTGGGTGCTCTCCCGCGGCGAGGACGTCGTCGCCATCCCCGGCACCAAGCGGCGCACCTACCTCGAGGAGAACATCTCCGCGGCCGACCTCGAACTCTCCGCCGACGTCCTGGCGGCGATCGACGTCATCGCCCCGTACGGCGTCACCGCCGGCAACCGCTACCCGGACGCGGAGATGGCCGCGCTGACCCGCTGAGGCCCACGCACCACACCCCCCACACGCGCCACACCCCCCACACCCTCACCCCCACGCAAACCGTCCTCCGACCCGCTCTCCGGGAGAATGACATGTCCGCTCAGACGCCTCGTCCCATACGCCGCGTACTCATCGCCGGCGGCGGGATCGGCGGGATCGCCACCGCCCTGGCCCTGCAGCAGCAGGGGATCGACTCCGTCGTCTTCGAACGCGCCCCCCAACTGCGCGACGGCGGTGCCGGACTGCACATCTGGACCAACGGCATGCTCGCCCTGGCCCACCTCGGCGTCGCCGACCAGGTCTCCGCGATCGCCCCCGCCCAGGCCGAGTGCAACTTCGCGACCTCGGCCGGCCGGCCCATCGGCATGTGGCCGGTGGGCGAGTTCGTCGAGCGCTACGGGCAGCCCACGGTCGCCATCGGCCGCTCCGACCTGCACGGCATCCTGCGTGACGCCGTGACCGCGCCCGTAGTCACCGGCGCCGAGGTCACCGGGTACACCGAGCACGAAGACGGGGTGAGCCTCCACTTCGCCGACGGGACCTCCGAGCAGGGCGATCTGCTGATCGGCGCCGACGGTGTCCGCTCCGCCGTCCGCGCCCAGCTGCTCGGCCCCCAGCCCCCGGACTACACCGGCTACATCGCCTGGCGCGGCCACGCCGAGATCGGCCCCGAGGAGCTCGCGCCCGGCACCTTCCAGGCCCTGTTCGGTCCGGGGACCCGCTTCACGTACTACGACATCGCCCCCGGCGTCGTGCACTGGATGAGTGTCGCCGACGGCCCCGCCGAAGGCCGCGACGAGGGCACGCCCGAGCAGACCCTGGACATGCTGCGCGCCCGGCACGCCGGCTGGAGCGACCCGATGGTGCGGCGGATCCTCGACGCCACCGTGCCGCAGAGCATCCTGCGCGGCGACGTCCTGGACCGCAAGCCCGACCCCGTCTGGGGACGGGGCAGGGTCACCCTGCTCGGCGACGCCGCCCACGCCATGAGCTTCAACATCGGGCAGGGCGCCTGCCAGGCCATCGAGGACGGCCTCGTCCTGGCCGGACACCTCGTCTCGCCCGGTGTCACCGTCACCCAGGCCCTGCGCGCCTACGAGGCCGAGCGCCAGGAGCGCACCCGGCCGATGCAGTTGCTGGCGCACCGCATCGGCGTGCTCGGCTCCCTGCAGAACCCGGCCGCCGTCTGGCTGCGCGACCGGGTGATGTCCCTTACCTGGAACAAGACCTTCCAGTCCACGGAACGCGATCACGTCGCCTACGGAACCCGATGGACCTCCGGCGCCACCGCCAACGCGGCCTGAGCACGTTCGTACCCGCCCCTGACGAGAGGACTGCTGTTGTGACCACTGCGGCCACCACCAACCTGGCGCAAGCACTGGGTGAAAGCGCCGAGGAACGAAACCAGGCGACCATCCGGCGCGTCTTCACCGAGTTCGTCAACCAGGGCGACGCCTCGATCGTGGACCAGCACTACCGGCCGGACATCGTCGACCACGCGGGCCTGCCCGGCGCACCCGAGGGCGCCGAGGGCGTGAAGTACACCATCGCCGCACTGCGCGAGGCGTTCCCCGACTTCAACGTCACCATCGAGGACATCAGCGCCCACGACGACATGGTCGTCATCCACAACACCTGGCGCGGCACCCACCTGGGCGAACTGCTCGGCATCGCGCCCACCGGCCGTTCGTTCCTGTCCGTCGGCATCGTCATCTGGCGGTTCGACGAGGAGGGCAGGATCGCGGAGCGCTGGGAGCACAACGTGGCGTCCAACATGTTCGCCGCGCTCGGCCTGCGGATGCTGGCGCCGCGCAAGGGCCGCCGGCGCTCCGCGGAGGGTGCCCGGTCCGTGACCCGGACCGTTCCGCTCAAGTCCGGCAAGCCGCTGGCCTGGGAGAAGCTCACCGTCGAGCTGCAGGGGCCGCGCCGGCTCGAGTACGAGGCCTCCCGGCGCAGGCTGGGCATCACCAGCGAGGTGCTGCGCGTCGACCCGCGGCCCGACCGGGACCACGTGATCGTGCACTTCGAGACGGCGGACCCGGAGCGGACCCGCAAGCGCTGGGCGGAGTCGACGCACCCCTTCGACCAGTGGCTGCGCGAGCAGATCCTCGACATCCACGGCGTGGACCCCTGGGCCGGCCCCGCCACCTCCAACGAGGAGGCCGGTCTCGCCTGGACGGCGCCGCCGCAGCTCACCCGGGACCGGCCCGACGGATCCCGCTGACCTGCGCACGTTTCTGCGATCCGAGTTCCAGCCGCCCTCCAGATCAGGTCGGCAGACTGGGATCGTTCCCGACGACGGGCCCACGCCGTACATCCCCCGGCGGCGCGGGCCCGTCGATTGCTTTGCCGGCCGTCAGCTCAGCAGCGCCTCGACGGCCGGGACGAGGTCGGCGGGCTTCGGCATGCCTGAGATGCTCTGGCCCAGTTTCGCGGCCGCGGGAAGCACCCGCCCGCCGTTGACCAGCTCGGCGATGTGGAAGCGCAGCCGCAGCATGCTGGAGGCACCCTCCAGGTCGTCGTCGGTCAGACAGACGCCGACGCCCGCCTGTTCCAGTCGCTTGCCCGCCCGCCACTCGTCCTCCCCCGTCGGCAGCACCAGCTGGGAGACCCCGTACCGGGCGGCCGCGTACACGATCCCTTCGTCCCCGCCGTGCACGACGACGACGCTGCCCCGCAGCACCGCGCTCCAGGGGTGGTCGTCGCCGTTCAGTACGACGATCTGCAGGCCGAGGCTTTCGACGCCCTCGGCGATCCGGCGGAAGAGCTGGGCGCGGCGCAGGTCCTCGGGCCGGCTGCCGGTCGGCATACCGGTGATGCAGACGCGCGGAAGCAGCGACAGCTCGGTGAGCCAGGGCGCCGGCTGGGGCGGCAGTTCGTAGGCGTCACAGCGCACTTGCCAGGCTTCGGGCTCCGGCCGGTCCCGCAGCAGCGGGGGGCAGGGGTCGATCCAGACGGTCGGCCGCGGCGACAGCGGCTCGTGGGCGAACGGGAGATAGGCGATGGTGGGCACCCCGGACTCGGCCGCCATGGCCGTCGAGTCCGGGCACAGCGGATCGTGGACCACCAGGTCGGGCCGCCAGGCCCTGCTGAACTGCTGAGGGGTGGCCAGTACCGGAACCAGACCGGCCCGGACCACACGGTGGCGGGTCCGGGCCGGGCCGGCGAAACGGATCTCGTGGCCGGCCGCCTGCAGTTCCTTGGCCAGCAACACCAGGCGCAGTGCCGCCGGCATGCCGAGGCCCGCCGAGAAGAGCACACGCACAGTTCCTCCCTGGCCGTTACCTGGCGAAGCGGTCGAGCATCCGCCCGCTCCCGGCCCCGATGTCGGCGTCCAGCGCCGGGTCGCTTCCGAGTACGGCCCGCTGCAGGTGCTGCAGACGCTGCGAGGGCTCGATGCCGAGCTCCTCCACGAGGCGGGTCCGCAGGTTCTGGAAGACGTCGAGCGCCGCGGAGGGCCGCCCTGCCCGGTAGAAGGCCACCATGGACTGCGCGTGCAGCCCCTCGTGCAGCGGGTTGCGGGCGGCGAGTGCGGTGAGCTCGGTGAGCAGCTCGCCGTGCCGGCCGAGCCGGAGCTCGACGTCGATGCGCCGCTCCAGCACCCCGAGGCGGCTCTCCTCCAGCCGCATCGCCTCGATCTCGAGCAGCGGGCCGGTCCGTACGTCGACCAGGGCAGGGCCCCGCCACAGGGCGAGGGCCTCCCGGAACAGCTCCGCGGCCTGGGCGTGCTCACCGCGGTCGAAGGCTCGCTGTCCGAGGGAGGACAGCCGGTCGTGCTCGTGGGCGTCGATGCTGCCCGGCTTGGTGTGCAGGAGGTATCCCCCGTGCCGGGTCAGCAGCAGTTCCTTGGAGCCACCGGGTTCTCCGTCCAGCGCCTTCTCCATGCAGCGCCGGAGCTGGAGGATGTAGGTCTGCAGCGTGGTGAGCGCGCTGCGGGGCGGGGAATCGCCCCAGATCTCCTCCATCAGCGCGGAAACCGGCAGCACCTGGTTCGCGTAGATGGCGAGCAGTGCCAGGATCTGTCGCGGCTTCGCCGCGGTGGGCAGGATCGGAACGCCCTTCAGCTCGGCTTCCAAAGACCCCAGAACAGAGATTCGCATGCGGCCCCCTTATGTCTCTGTCATCGGACCTTGAATCTCCCATGAGGCCACCTCGCACAGACAGTGCGTCACTACCGCTTGGCCGGGTGTGTTTGTCCTGCTCAGGGGTGTGACCGATTCACGGGCGGGGCCGTGGCGGACATGACTGAGGCCCCGCGCGCCGTGAGGGCACGCGGGGCCTGTGGTCCGGCCGGAGGGGGGAAAGCCGGACCCGCAGTGGTTCAGTCGTCGGTGGGCACCGGGCGGTCGTACAGCGCGAGACAGTCCTCGTACGCCGGCAGGATCCCTTTCGCCAGTGCCTCCGCCGCGGTGGGCGCGGCCAGGTCCTGGTCGGACATCGCCGGCGCCCCGGTGAGCCCCCACGGCAGGGCCAGAGCGGGGTCGAGCGCGCTGACGGTGTAGCCGGAACCGGGCGTCTCCGGCAGGGAGCTGTGACAGGCGATCACCGTGTCGTCCTCGATCGCGAGCCAGGCGTGGCCGAGACCTTCGGAGACGAACACCCCGCACAGGTCGCGGTGGTTCAGCCAGACCATCTGGTGCCGGCCGTAGTCCGGGGACCCGACACGCAGGTCCACCACGACGTGGACGGCGGATCCCCGCACACAGTCGAAGAGCCTGGGCCGGCCACCCTCGCCGGCAGTGCCGTGGATGCCCCGCAGGACCATGCGCCGCGCGGTCGACAGCTCGCTGTACCGGATCGAGAAGGGCCTTCCGACCGCGGCCTCGACCTCGTCCTGGCGGAACGTCTCGTAGCGGACCACGACCTCGTCACCAACGGCCCGGGGCGAAAGCAGGAACGCGCCCGGCAGGGCCAGTTCGCTGACTTCCAGGCTGCGGAGTTCCATGCTCACGAAGGTAGCCGCCGCCGCTCAAGAGCAGCTTGAGCAGCGCCGATGGCCGAGGACCGCACCCCGTGCGCTCGGTCAGAGGATCGCGGCCGGCCCTCGAGCCTCCCTGGAGCCCGGCCGCACCGTGCGCCGGAGCCGTGCCACGGCCCGGCGCCCCGTACGCGCACCGCACGCGCTCCGCACGCACCACCGCCCCGCCGAGCAACGGCTCGACGGGGGCAGTGGAGTGGGGCGAAAGGTCA
Source organism: Streptomyces sp. NPDC059957 (assembly GCF_042730015.1). Taxonomy (NCBI): domain Bacteria; kingdom Bacillati; phylum Actinomycetota; class Actinomycetes; order Kitasatosporales; family Streptomycetaceae; genus Streptomyces; species Streptomyces sp. NPDC059957. The sequence goes on from NZ_JBHWMB010000027.1 coordinate 56,094, forward strand.
GGTCAGGTCAGGTCAGCCAGCAGTCGGGGGCGGGGCCGCCTTGACCGACCGGCGGGAAGAGCACGTCGAGCTCGGCCAGCAGGGACTGCGGCAGCGTGCAGTCCAGAGCTTCCAGCGCACCCTCGATGTGCTGCTCCGTGCGGGGCCCGATCACCACACCCGTCACACCGGGGCGGGACAGCACCCAGGCCATGCCGACCACCGCCGGCTCCAGGCCGTACTGGGCACAGAGCTTCTCGTAGGCCTCGATGGTGTCGCGCTGCGCGTCCAGGGCCTCCAGAGCGCGGCCCTGCGCGGACTTGACGGCGGAGTTGGTCTCCAGCTTGCGGAGCACCCCGCCGAGCAGGCCGCCGTGCAGGGGTGACCAGACGAAGAGACCGAGTCCGTACGCCTGGGCGGCGGGGATCACCTCGAGCTCCGTGTACCGGCTGACCAGGCTGTAGGCGCACTGTTCCGTGACCAGGCCCAGGCTGTTCCTGCGCTGCGCGGCCGCCTGCGCGGACGCGATGTCCCAGCCGGCGAAGTTGGACGAGCCGACGTAGCGCACCTTGCCCTGGGCGACCAGGAGGTCCATGGCCTGCCAGACCTCGTCCCAGCCCACGGACCGGTCGAGGTGGTGCATCTGGTAGATGTCGATCCAGTCCGTGCCCAGCCGCTTGAGCGATGCCTCGCAGGCCGCGACGATGTTGCGGGCCGACAGGCCGTGGTCGTTCGGGCCCTCGCCCATCGGGTCGCCCACCTTGGTGGTCAGGACGACCTGGTCGCGGCGCGCGGGGCTCTTGCCGAGCCAGCGGCCGATGACCTCCTCGGTGTGGCCCTTGTGGACGCGCCACCCGTAGATGTTGGCGGTGTCGACCAGATTGATGCCCCGGTCCAGGGCATGGTCCATGAGGCGGTGCGCCTCCGGCTCCTCCACCCGGCCGCCGAAGTTGACGGTGCCGAGGGCCAGCCTGCTGACCCGCAGACCGGTACGGCCCAGCTGTGTGTAGATCACGCGACCTTCTCTTCCTTCAGGGATGAACGCTTACGCGGCCACAGGCTCAGGAAACCTCCGACTCCCGGCCGCTGGAGCAGAACTCCGTCGTCAGGCGCAGGCCTTCCTCGAGGGACACCTGCGGCTTCCATCCGGTGGCGGCCCGGAACGCGGAGGAGTCGACGGTCACGCTCCGGAAGTCGCTGACCTCGGCGTACTCCGGCGGCTCCACGGAGACCAGCGGCACCGGGTCCTTGCCCGTCTGCTCGGCGACCAGTGCGCAGACCCTGGTGAACACGTCCCCGAGCGGTGCCCCCTGGCCCGTGCCGATCAGCCAGCGCTTGCCTCCGAGCGCGTCCATGTGGGGAATGGCGGCCCAGAAGGCGCGGGCGACATCGTCCACGTGGAGCAGGTCCCGGCGGACCGATCCGTCGTGCCACATGGTCAGGGGCTCGCCGGCCACCGCGCGACGGGTCATCGTGGAGACGATGCCCTTGTCCTTGGCGGTGGACCCGGCGCTGTAGCCGTAGAGGGTGGTGAGGCGCAGGCAGGCGCCGCGCACCGTTCCCGCCGCGTCGGCCGCGAGCAGCAGTCGCTCCGCCTCGAGCTTGAGGCGCTCGTAATATCCCGTGGGCCGGTCGGGTTCGGTGCCGTCCAGGACTTCCTTGTCCGAGGAGCCGGCCGCCGTGATCGATCCCGTGAACAGGACGGTCGCGGGCGCCTGGGAACCGGGACGGTCGCCGAGCGCCTGCAGCAGGTCCTGCATCAGGCCCACGTGGACGCGTTCGGCGCCCGCGTCGCCGTCCGCGATGCGCCACGTGGACGCCCCGGCGAGGTACGCCAGCGAGTGGATGACGACATCGGCGCCGGCGACGGCGGCGGCCATCTGGCCGGGCTCGGTCAGGTCCGCGGGGAACACCTCGATCTCGGCGAGGGCGTTCTCCGGTACGGTCACCTTCCTGCGGGAGACGGCCCGTATCCGGACCGGGTGCCGTGCCAGCTCGCGGAACACGGCGGATCCGACGAAGCCCGTGGCGCCGAGCACCACGATGAGCGGGTTCACGCCCGTACCTCCATGAGGGTTCGTGTGGTCCGTGAACCACGGTTCCCGGCCCCGCCGGTCGTCAGAGAAGGCATGCGGCCAGGCTCCGGGCCTCGACGTTGACGTGGTAGCCCATCTGGGTCAGGCGGTTGAGCAGGCCGAGGGTGATCCACCGGTAGTTGTCCGGCACCTCGATCTTGTGGTCCTCGGGGATCTCGACGACCAGGTGGCGCGTGTCCGCCTTGGAGAAGCGGCCGCCGTCCTCCGACTGGATGGCGTCCAGCCGGGTCCAGGATTCGGGTGCGTCGAGGTACTCGGTCAGCGGCGGGAAGTCCTCGGGGCCGCGGTGGTAGCCCGGGGAGAACTGGACGGTGGGTCCGAGTTCGAGCCGGTCCGTCAGGCCGGGCTGGACCGTGGCCTGGAGCAGGAACCGCAGTACCCCGTTCTGCCGCTGGCAGATCAGGGCCACGGCGTTTCCGGGCCGGGGCTCGAGCATGGGCTGCCACCACGTGCCGACCTCACGGCTCGTCGCCCGGACCGACATGCCGATGATGTCGAAGATGCGGCCGTCGCGGTGACGGATGCTCTCGTCGTCGCAGATCCACTCGTCCATGTCCCGCAGGCTGGTCCGCCTGACGTCCAGGTTGTACCGCGCCTTCTGGTCGAAGAGCCAGGTCAGGGCGCCGGCGAGGTCGGTCTCCGAGCACGGCGTCCGGTGCGACTTCAGGAGCTCGGCGTGGAATCCGTCGGTCTGCTCGGCGTAGGACGGCCCGCCGTCGTCGGCAGCGCCGTAGGCGATTCCGGAGAGCACGGTACGGGCGTTCATGTTGACGCGGTTGCCCAGCATGAGCTGGTGGCGCAGCTGGCCCAGGGTGAGCCAGGTGAAGTCGTTCTCGACGGGTACGTCCTCGTCCTCGGGCACCTCGACGATCATGTTCCGGTTGCGCTTGTTCAGGTACCAGAAGCCGTGCTCGGAGAGGAGCTGGTCGAACAGGACGCGTGGCCGCGTGCCCTCCAGGAAGTACTCCAGGTAGGGGGTGGCCCTGCCGCCGTGGACGCGGCGGTAGTTGCTCTGGGTCGCCTGAACGGTCGCCGCGTACTGGACGAAGGCGGTGTTGCCCGGCTCCATCTTCGCCTGCATCAGGAAATGGAGCACGCCGTCGAACCGCTTGACGATGATCCCCAGGATGCCGATCTCGGGCTGGACGATGATCGGCTGGGACCATTGCGGGACGGGGCCGAAGTCCGTCCGTACGGAGAGCCCTTCCACCGTGAAGAACTTGCCGTCCTCGCGGTTGAGCCGGTCACCGTGGTGCCAGTTCGGGAGGGAGGCCAGCGGCACCTGTTCGACCTCGTACGAGGCGGAGTCCTCGCGTTCCTTGAGGAAGGCGCCTGCGTCGGGGGTCAGCGGGGATATCGACTCCAGCGCCGATGCCAGGAAGGCGTCGGCGGCGTTCACCTCGGGCTGCATCCTGCTACTTCCTTTCAACTTTACGGGCCATGACGGGCGAGCCGGCTTCGCGAGGTCAGGAGAGCTGTCGGGCGAAGGTGGCCATGTCGAAGCGGAGCGTCTTCTCGATCAGCACGTCGTCGTCGAAGTGGAAGGGGATCGCCACGGGCGCGTCGACGGTCTTGCCGCAGTGGGGGGATGCCGCGCCAGTCCGCCTCCTGCTCGGCGCGGAACTGCGCCTCCACGAGCGCCTCGGTCGGCGTGTGGTGGCCGTGAAGGGTCCTTGAGACTGGCTCGTTCGATTCGGAACGTAACGCTAGGACGCGCCCCTCGCCCCTCCCTCGCGCTCCGCTGGAGCGCCCTGGTGCTCGCCGCGAACGCGCGCCCGGGCGCCTGCTCGAGGGGGATTCGACCGCGGGTGGCGATGCTTCGACTTCATCGTTCTCCACCCACCCCGCCTAGAGAGAGGCCGGCATGTCGAGGAATCACCACGCTCTCGTGCAGAGCTTCGTGGACATGATCAACAGCCATGACGTCAGCACGATGGAGGAGCACACGGCTCCCGGTCACATCGACCACAACCCCGGGGTGGCCGACGGCATCGAGGCCAACCGGGGCTTCTGGACCCAGGTGTTCAGTGCCTTCCCCGACCTGAAGGCCGTGCTGCACGACGTCATCGCGGAAGGCGACCGGGTGGCTGCCCGCCTGGAGTACACCGCGACCCACCAGGGAACGTTCCTCGGCATACCGGCGAGCGGGCGTCCGGTGAACTTCCAGTCCATCGACATCTGGCGGGTGGCGGACGGCCTCCTCGCCGAGCACTGGGACCAGCTGAACATGGACGACCTCTTCCGGCAGCTGGGGGCCGACCCGGCGGCGCTCGCGCAGTCCTGAACGAGCCGGGCCGTCCGCCGTGCCCTGCGGCGGTCGCGGAGACCCGCGACCGCCTCACGGCCGTGCTCTGTGAACGCCCCCCACGCATCGCCCCCCACGCACAGTGCCCCGCGCTCGTCTTTGAGCGCGGGGCACTGTGCGTGGGGGGCCCGCCGGCGGCGGGGTGGACCTGAGGCCTCCCGGCGGACCTGACCGCCGGGAGACCTGCGGGGTGGGTCAGCCGACGAACTCGGCGAACCTCGCGACCGTGTCGGCCGGCCCGGGCAGGGCCGCGATCTCCTGGGCGACCCTGGTGGCCGCCTCCTGGTAGGCGCCGTCGGTCAGCAGGACGCGCACCTCGGTCTCCACCGCCTCGGCCGACACTTCCTCGCCGAGCAGCATGCGGCCGGCTCCGGTCGCCTTCACCGCGGGCGCGTTGCCGAGGCCGTCGTTCTCCTTCGGCAGGATCAGCTGGGGCAGCCCCGCGGCCAGCGAGGCCAGCGTGGTGCCGTGGCCGCCGTGGTGGACGATGACGGTGGCGTACTTCAGTGCCTCGGGCTGCGGCACCCAGGGAAGCGCGACGACCCGGTCCGGCAGCTCGCCCAGCTCGGCCGGGTCGACCAGGGAGCTCGTCGCGACGAGGATCCGCACGTTCAGCGGCAGCAGGCCGTCGATCGCGGTGCGCAGCAGTTCCGCGGAGGTGACCACGGTGCCGAAGCTCAGATAGACCAGGGGGCCCTCGCCCTGGGTGATGCTCGCGGGCAGCTCGCCCGGCTCGCTGGAGGAGGCGGGCCGCTGCGGGATCACCTGGACACCAGGGGCCAGGAAGCCCTCGTTCTGCACGGCGGGGGGGCAGATCTCGATGTACGGGTTGCCCAGGCTCAGACCGCGGCCGATCTTGTCGGCCACGCCCAGGTCGGTCGCCGTGGCGAACAGCTCCTGCGGGATCAGCGGGTCGGACGAGACCCGGCCGATGCCGTGGCAGACGGCGGGTATGCCGGCCGCCGCGGCCGCGAAGCCGGCGCCCGGGTTGAAGGATTCGTAGACGACCAGGTCCGGCCGGAGGTCGGCGAGGACAGGGGTGAGGTCCGCGAACACGCTGCGCGGCAGGACCGAGCCGAACGCCTTCACCGCCAGGGCCGCCAGCACCTCGGGCGGGATGTCACTGGCCTGCGCGGCGCCGCCGTTGGCCTCCAGGAACGCCTGGCCGCCGATCGCCTCGATGAACGCCTCGGGGACGGTGAGCCCGCTGGCGACCGGCCGCAGCTCCGCCTTCTCGAGGGTCGTGTGGAACTGCTCGCTGGTGGCGAACCAGACCTCGTGCCCAGCCGCTTGCGCCGCCTGCGCGAGCGGAACCAGGGGGAATACGTGTCCGTAGTTTCCGAGGCTTGCGAAGAGGACCTTCATGTCTCGCACGGCCTTTCTGCCAGTGGCGTGAGGAGAGGTGGAGTAGGGAGGGGTGCTGCAGGAGACGTGATGTGATGCCGAATTCCCGCGGCCCGACGCGATGTCGTCGTGTCGGGCCGCGGGTCGGCGTACGAGGTGTCAGCGGGTGGCCGAGGCGGCCGGTTCGGCGCTGCGCGGCTGCGCGGCGTCCGACTCGGCGCCGTCCGATTCGCCGCCGGGCTGCTCCCCCGCGCCGGCGGGCCGGACGGCGAAGAGCATCACGACGGCGGCGACCGCCATGGCCACCGCTCCGACCCACAGGGCGGGGACGAAGCCGTCGATGAAGTTCTGGCCCGACGCGTAGCCGCCGTTGTGGGTGAAGACGCTGGTCAGGACGGTGACGCCGAGCGCCGCGCCCAGCTCGCGCATGGCCGAGGTCGAGCCGGAGGCGATGCCCTGCTGGGAGACGTCGACGGAGCTCATGGTCAGGTTGATGAGCGGGGCGAAGAAGCAGGCGACGCCCACGCCGCCCAGAAGGTAGCCGGGCAGCTGCTCGACGTAGGTCGAGTCGGGGCTCATCACCAGGGCCCAGTAGGCGAACCCTGCGGCGAGCATGGCGAGTCCGAAGACCGCGACGGGACGTCCGCCGATCTTGTCCGACAGGATGCCCGCGATGGGCGCGATGAGGAGGGGCATCGCCGTCCACGGGAGCATCCGCACGCCGGCCTCGGTCGGCGACATGTGCTGGATGTTCTGCATGAACTGCGTGATGAGGAAGACCACGCCGTACATGGCGAAGGCCTGCAGCAGGCCGCCCGCGTTGACGGCGCTGAAGGCCCGGTTGCGGAACATGCCCATGGGCAGCATCGGCGCGCTGCTGCGCCGCTCCCACTGGACGAACGCGAAGACCAGCAGGGCGCCGGCCACCATGGGGCCGAGGACCATCGGGGCGCCCCAGCCTTCGTGGCCGTTGGCGCGGATCAGGCCGTAGACGATGCCGAGCATGCCGAGGCTGACCAGGGCCGTGCCCACCATGTCCAGGCTCTTGTTCGCGCCACGGCTCTCGTCCAGACCGCGCCAGGCGGCCGGGATGAGCAGCAGGCCCACCGGCACGTTGATCCAGAAGATCCACTGCCAGGACAGGTTTTCCGTGATGAGTCCGCCCACCAGCGGGCCACCCGCGATGGCCAGTCCGCCGACCGCGCTGTAGATGCCGAGGGCGGCACCTCGCTTCGCGGCGGGCACTGCGGTGGTGAGCAGGGTGAGGGAGAGCGGCATGATGACCGCGGCGCCGGCGCCCTGGACCACGCGGGCGGCGATCAGCTCCTCGATGCCGGGTGCCAGCGCGGCCGCGGCCGACGCGGCCGTGAACACCAGCAGACCGGCCATGAACACCCTGCGGCGGCCGAACCGGTCACCGAGGGCGGCACCGAACATCATCAGCACGGCGAACGACAGCGTGTAGGCGTTCACCGTCCATTCCAGGTCCTCCAGGCTGCCACCGAGCTCGTCCCTGATGGTGGGCAGCGCAACGAGGACTACCAGGTTGTCGAGCCCCGCCATGAAGGTGGCGAGGGCTGTGATCAGCGTGGCCAGGCCCGGGGACCTCCCCGCACCGGCCGCACCGCCGCCGGCGGCGACCTTGTCAGTACTCATTCAGGGCTTTCCTTCCGATTCCACCATGGGGGGACGACGGCTTCCGTCGCGCGGTCGGGTAACGAGGCGCCGACCCGTTGCTGAGGACGCCCAGGGCGTCAGAGGGAGGCTAGGCAGCCGCGCTCGAGCGCCGGTCGAGTCCCGGCAGCGGCCCGGGGGCGCGCCGGTCTCCAGTTCTTCTCCGCCCGCACTCGATCGGACCGCAACACCATCGGGCGGCGGGACTCGGGCAGGCCGTGGGCCCCCGCACCACCGCAGACGTCCTCCGCGTCCCGGCGCCGAAGACGCCTTGGCGGCGCTGTGGTCGAAGGCCCGCACCCCACCAACGACGAAAAGGAAAGCTCAGATGAAGGGCATCATCCTCGCCGGCGGCAGCGGCACCCGGCTTCGCCCGCTGACGGCCGCGCTGTCGAAACAGATCCTGCCGGTCTACGACAAGCCGATGATCTACTACCCGCTCTCCGTGCTGATGCTGGCCGGCATCCAGGACATCCTGGTGATCTCCTCCCGGGACCACTCGGACAGCTTCCGCGCCCTCCTCGGGGACGGTTCCCGGCTCGGCCTGAACATCGAGTACGCCGAGCAGGACCAGCCGCGCGGCATCGCCGAAGCCCTGGTCATCGGCGCCGACTTCATCGGGGACGACCAGGTCGCGCTGGTGCTCGGCGACAACATCTTCCACGGGCCGCGGTTCTCGGTGCTCCTCGACGACGCGCTGCGCCGGCTCGACGGCGCCGCGCTGTTCGGCTACCGGGTGAGCGATCCGCACCGCTACGGGATCGGGGAGGTCGACGCCGCCGGCCGGCTGCTGTCGCTGGAGGAGAAGCCGGCCAACCCGCGCTCCGACATCGCGGTGACCGGGCTGTACCTCTACGACAGCGACGTGGTCGGGATCGCCAAGAACCTCTCGCCCTCGGCGCGGGGCGAGCTGGAGATCACCGACGTCAACCTCGCCTACCTGGCGCAGGGCCGGGCCCGCCTCACCGAGCTCGGCCGCGGCTTCGCCTGGCTGGACATGGGCACCCACGACTCGTTGCTGCAGGCGGCGCAGTACGTCCAGCTGGTCGAGCAGCGGCAGGGCGTGTACATCGCCTGCGTCGAGGAGGTGGCGCTCAACCGCGGCTTCATCACCGCCGAACAGTGCCGGCGCCTCGGTGAGGAAATGGCGGGTACGGCCTACGGCGACTACGTCATCGACGTCGCCGCACGCCACCGCCCGATGCCGATCGTCCGCGTAGCCTGAGAAGGAGAACCTCCCATGCTTCCGATCCGACCTGCCACCCCCGCCGACGCCCAGGTGAGCGCGTCATGACCACCCGTGTGCTGGTGACCGGCGGGGCCGGATTCATCGGCTCTCACTACGTCCGTACGGTGCTCGGCCCCGAGGGTCCCGGTGACGTCTCGATCACCGTCCTGGACAAGCTGACGTACGCGGGCAATCCCGCCAACCTCGACGAGGTGAGGGCGCACCCGCAGTTCTCCTTCGTGCAGGGCGACATCTGCGACCCCGAGCTGGTCGACAAGCTGATGGCCGAGCACGCCCAGGTGGTGCACTTCGCCGCGGAGTCGCACGTCGACCGGTCGATCGACGGGGGCGCCGAGTTCGTGCGCACGAACGTGGTCGGCACGCACACGCTCGTCGACGCCGCCCACCGGGCCGGCGTCGAGGTCTTCGTGCACGTCTCCACCGACGAGGTGTACGGCTCGATCGACGAGGGATCCTGGCCCGAGACCCACCCGCTGAGCCCCAACTCGCCGTACTCCTCGGCGAAGGCGTCCAGCGATCTCATCGCGCTGTCGTACCACCGCACCCACGGCCTGGATGTCCGGGTCACCCGCTGCTCGAACAATTACGGGCACCACCACTTCCCTGAAAAGCTCATCCCGCTCTTCGTGACCAACCTCCTCAACGGCGAGAAGGTCCCGCTGTACGGCGACGGCGACAACGTCCGCGACTGGCTGCATATCGATGACCATGTGCAGGGCATCGAATTGGTCCGCACGAAGGGCCGCGCCGGCGAGATCTACAACATCGGGGGCGGCACCGAGCTCTCCAACAAGGAGCTCACCGGCATGCTGCTCGCGGCGTGCGGCGCGACCTGGGAGGACAGTGTCGAATACGTCGAGGACCGCAAGGGGCACGACCGGCGCTATTCCGTCGACTGCACGAAGATCCGCGAGGAATTGGGGTACAAGCCTCGGAAGAGCTTCGAGGAGGGGCTGGCCGAAACTGTCCAGTGGTACCGCGACAACCGCAGTTGGTGGGAACCGCTCAAGGCGGCGGCCGCCGGAGGTGGTGCCTCCGATTGAGTGAGAACTTCACCCGGCACCGGTGAAGGCGACACTGTCCGTGGCCATCCTCACTCACGAAGAATTCCGGCCATTGGAGCACAACGCCGACCACATCAGTGAGGACCTTCTCCGATGAGCCACGCCAGTGCCACCGTCTCTCTCTCGGCGCGCATCTCCGAGGCAGCTCCCGCACGTCCGCTCCTCATTGTCCAGCTCCCTGACAGCTCCTTCGGATCACCCGCTCTGTTCAGCCTCTGTGCGACTCCGGTGCCCGCGGCGCCGAACGTCGCGTTCTTCAGCCTGTGCGCAGGACCGCCCCCCGCGAGCTTCGCCCCCATCTCGGCCCCCGTGGCCGTCGACGGCGATGCAGTCGCGGGGGCCTGGATATGACCTCTGAGTCCTCCGTCCCCCGGAAGTCCGGACCGGCCGCCCTGCGGGACAGCTCGACTCTTGTGGGCTTCAGGCACCACCTGCGCCCGGCGACCGTCCCCAACGAGGCGACGTATCTGGTCTCCCGCCAGGGCGTGACCACCCTGCACGGTCTCCTCGCCGATGTGCTGGTTCCGCTGCTCGACGGCACCCGGTCGCTCGCCCAGATCCTGCACGCCGCAGCGCCGGCCCTCACCGCCGAGGAGGCCGAGGACGGTCTGCGCCTGCTCAGCGAAGCCGGGCTCCTGCGCTTCGACAATCCCGCCCGGTCGGCGAGGGACACCGACCCGGTCGCCGAGGCGTACTGGGACCTGGCCGGCCTGGACGGCGCCCGGGCCGCGGCGGGGCTGACCTGCTCCCGGCTCCGGGTCCTGCCGCTCGGCGGCGTCGACCCCGGGCCGGTGCTCGCGGCGAGCGTGGAGTCCGGCCTCAGCGTGACCGACTCGGACACGGACCTCACGCTCGTCCTGTGCGACGACTACCTCTCCCCCGAGCTGGAGCGGGTCGACGCGGAGCACCGGGCGGCGGGAAGGCCGTGGCTGCTCACCCGGCTGTGCGGCTACGAACCCTGGATCGGCCCGTTCTTCCGTCCCGACGAGGGACCTTGCTGGTCCTGCCTGGCCTACCGGCTGGAGCAGCACCGCGGGTACGACGGACCGCTCCAGGAGGCCTTAGGACTGGACCGCCCTCTCTTACGGCCGATCGCCTCGCTTTCCGCAGGGCGCGTCATGGCCGCTCAGAGTGCGGTCCTGGAGGCAGCCAAGTGGCTGGCCGGGCTGCGCTACGCCGACCAGGGCTCCGTGCGCACGGTCGACACCCTCAACCTGCGCACCCGCGTCCACACCGTGTCCCGGATCCCCCAGTGCCCCTCCTGCGGCGAACCCGGCCTGATGAGCCGGCGCGTGCTCGCTCCGATCGTCCCGGTGTCGCGGACCAAGGCGGGGCACGGCGGCGGCGACCACCGGGCGCTCAGCCCCGATCAGCTGCTCAAGCGGCACGCCCACCTGGTGAGCCCGATCACCGGGATCATTCCGCACCTCGAACCCTCCCCCGGCGCGCCGGACTTCGCGACCACGTACGTGTCGGGGTACAACCTGGCGATGCGGGACCGCGGTCCGGCCGGGCTGCGCTCGCAGAGCGGCGGCAAGGGCCTGACCGACACGGAGGCCCGTACCAGCGCGTTGTGCGAGGCGGTGGAGCGCTACTGCGGCACCCGGCACGGCGACGAGCCGACCGTGGTGGACACCCTGCGCGCCCTCGGCGACCAGGGCCTGCATCCCAACGCCTGCCAGCTGTACGCGGACCAGCAGTTCCGCGACCGGGACCGCTGGAACCGCTCGGGCTCGCCCTTCCACCACGTGCCCAAGCCCTTCGACGAGAACCGGCCGGTGGAGTGGACGCCCGTGTGGTCCCTGACCGAGCAGCGCCAGCGGCTGCTGCCCACCTCGATGCTCTACTTCTCCTCCACCCCCGGTGAGTCGGGACCGTACGCCGACTCCAACGGCAACGCGGCCGGCAGCAGCCTGGAGGACGCCCTGCTGCAGGGCTTCATGGAACTGGTGGAACGGGACGCCGTCGCGCTGTGGTGGTACAACCGCACCCGGCAGCCCGCGATAGACCTGGACTCCTTCCACGAGCCCTACATAGCGCGGATCCGCGAGGGACACCAGAAACTGGGCCGGGAGCTGTGGGCTCTCGACCTCACCTCGGACCTCGGCATTCCCGCGATCGTGGCACTGTCCCGGCGTACGCACGGCCCCAGCGAGGACATCGTCTTCGGCTTCGGCGCGCACTTCGACCCGGCCGTCGCACTGCGACGTGCGCTCACCGAGACGGGTCAGCTGCTGCCGGCCGTGAACAGGGACCGCCCCGGCGGCGGATACGGCATCACGGATCCTCTCCCGGTGCGCTGGTGGCGGCAGGCGACGGTGGCCAACCAGCCCTACCTGACGCCGGACCCGACCGTCCGGCCCCGCACTCCCGGCCACTGGAACTACGTGGTGCGCAACGACCTGCTCGACGACGTCACGGCCATCACCGACCTGCTCGCCGCCAAGGGCCTGGAGCTGCTCGCCCTCGACCAGACCCGGCCGGACATCGGACTGCCGGTGGTCAAGGTGATCGTGCCGGGGCTCCGGCACTTCTGGACCCGGTACGGGCCGGGCCGGCTGTTCGACGTGCCCGTCACCCTCGGACGCCTGACCGCGCCCACCCCGTACGAGCAGCTCAACCCGATCCCGCTGTTCGTGTGACGCGGCGACCGCGTGCGGCGGTCGACCGCTCCCCGGCAGGCGGCGGGGAGGACAGATCCAGCCAGGAGGCCTTCCCCCACAGGTTTCCCAGCCTCCCCACAGGCGACGTGACGACGGCCCCCTCGGAGGGCGTCCGGTGGATCGGCCGTCCCCTCCCGGCCTGCGCCGAAGCCATCGGCGACGGCGATGGAACGGGCATGCATCCGGTCCCGGGGATGACCACCGGACATCGGCCAACCTGCCTAGAATGACTGCCGGTTGTTCGAATCGTCATCAACGAAGAAAACCGGGAGACGAGAGATGGACGGCACCGGTCCGGACAGATCCCCCTCGCACGTCAACCACTCGCAGGACTACGGCAGCGTGGCCACCAGGACCGCCCGGGGCGTTCTGCTGGCCGCGCTGGGCTGTTATCTGGGCATCACCTTCCTCAACATCCTTTCCCTGTCCCTCGGCGCGTACGACCTGACCCGCGCCGTGATCTGCCTGGTGCTGGTGTTCCTGCTGCAACTCGTGCACTCGGCACCCGGTGCCTCCACTGCCCGGATGCGCACCAAGGTCCTCACCCTGGGCGCCCAAGGCGTCCTGTCCTATCTGCCGCTGCTCTGGTTCGGGGTGTACTGGGGTGCCATGGCCGGCTTCTTCGCCGGCTCGCTCCTGCTCCTCCTGCGCCCCGCGGCGGGCTGGACGCTGTACGGGCTGACGGCGTTCAGCATGGTCATCACCGGGGTCCTGTACGACCGGAGCGTCGTCGACATCGTCTACCTGGCCCAGACGACCTCGCTCACGGGTCTGGTCGTGTACGGCCTGAGCCGCCTGACCAGCCTGGTCGACCAGTTGCACAAGGCCCGCGCCGATCTGGCCCGGCTGGCCGTCAGCAACGAGCAGTTGCGGTTCTCCAGAGATCTGCACGACCTGCTCGGGTACAGCCTGTCCGCCGTGACCCTGAAGAGCGAGCTGATACGCCGTCTCATCCCGACCAATCCGCACCGGGCCTGCGACGAGGTCGACGAGGTGCTCGGCATCTCCCGCCAGGCCCTGGCCGATGTGCGCCGGGTCGCGAGCGGGTACCGGGAGATGTCGCTCAGTTCCGAGCTCACCTCCGCGGAATCGGTACTGGCCGCCGCCGACGTCGAGGTCACCGTCGACACCGAGGACGCCATCGAGGGCCTGGGGCCGATGACGTCCACCGTGCTGGCCACGGTGCTGCGCGAGGGCGTGACCAATCTGCTGCGGCACTCCAAGGCCTCGCGCTGCTGGATCTCCGCCCGCATCGAGGACGGCGTCGTCCGCCTCGCCATCGTCAACGACGGCCTGGTGCTGGGCTCCCACCTCCGCGCGCCGCACAGCGGCAACGGCCTGGGCAACCTCGAACGACGGCTGGAGGACATCGGTGGCCTGCTGATCGCACAACGCCTCCCCGACGCTTCCGACACGGACCTGTTCCGGCTCACGGCCGAGGCACCGGTCCGGGAAGTGCGATCGGACGATCCGCACCAAACCGTGATCATGGGGAAAGAGCAGCCCTACGGCCGGATAGACGACGTAGCGTAAGCAGTCCTGGCCGGCTCTCCCGTTGGCGAATCTCCTACGGCGGAGGCGCGGGTGGGCAGGATCCAGCAAGATTCTCGTATGGGAAAGAACGGTGGACGGCGACGATGATCCGGATCCTCCTGGCCGAAGACATGCACATGGTCCGCGGCGCACTGGTGGCTCTGCTCAACCTGGAGGACGACCTGGAGGTGGTCGCCGAGCTCGAGCGGGGCGACCAGATCCTGAGCCAGGCGCGCGAGCACCGGCCGGACGTGGCCATCATCGACATCGACCTGCCCGGTCTTGACGGGATCAGCGCGGCCGAGCTCCTGCACGAGCGTCTGCCCGAGTGCCGGACGCTGATCCTCACCAGCCTCGGCCGCCCCGGCACGCTGCGCCGGGCGATGTCCGCGCACGTCTCGGGTTTCCTTCTCAAGGACGCGCCGCCCAGCGATCTCGCCCAGGCCGTGCGCCGGGTCGTCGCCGGTCAGCGGGTGATCGACCCGCAACTGGCCCTGGCCGCCTGGGGTGGCAGCGAGAGCCCGCTGACGATACGCGAGACCGAGGTGCTCCAGATGGCCGCGCAGGGCTCGGAGCCCCAGGAGATGGCCGCGCAACTGCACCTTTCGGTGGGCACGGTACGCAACTACCTCACCACGGTCGTGGCCAAGCTGAACGCGCGCAACCGGGTCGACGCCATCCGTATCGCCCGTGACTCGGGCTGGCTGGTGTGACCGGTCCGGTGTGACCGGTCCGATGTGACCGGTCAGCCTACGGGCACCGTCATGCCGGCACCCGCCAGGTGACCGAGGATCGACAGCGTCAGTTCGGCGGGCAGCGGGGCCACTTCGACCAGTGCTTCCGGTGTCATGGGCCAGGCCAGCAGGGACACCACCCACATCGCCTCGGGACGGTGGATCTCCACCCGGTGTTCCAGGCCGCCGCACTCCAGCAGGAACGCGTTGTCCTGCACCGTGATCGTCACGTTGGGCCGTAGCCCCACCCGGCGCTGCGCGGGCACCCGGGCCATGGCGAAACGGGCGGTCCGGCCCGCCGGCACCACGGACAGCACCGGGCCCTTGAGGTCTTCCAGGGACAGCGTTCTGATCACCAGGTGGGAGATCTCGCGGAGCACCGACAGCACCACCGTGTAGCTGTCCTGCCCGGGGGTCGCTTCGTCCTTGGGCTGCAGCAGGTTCGCGAGCCGGATGGGGCCCAGTTCCATGCGGTGCAGCGCCTCGGCGACGACGGTCGTGGGGGCCTCGATCCGCTCGGTGCCCTGCGGGCCGCTGAGCACCAGCGCCTGGCCCTCCTCGTCCCACCCGACCGCGGTGTCCTCGCGCAGGGACCACAAGTGATGCAAGCGTAGGGGCGGGTCTTCCAGGGGTGGAATCACGAACAGCACACCTCCTCGGGCTGACAGGAGCCGACCGAACGGCCGGCTCATCCCCCGCGGATTCGTTCGCCCTCCAGTATGAATGTGCGTGCCGGGTATCCAGCAGCGATGGACTCACACCGAATACGTGAGGAAATCATGGGGCGTTGGCCGCGCCCACGCGTCCTCAAAGCCGAGCGGTGAATCTGACGATCGCGAATCGGGCGCGCCTCAAGAGCCTCGCCATGACGTCTCCCTTGTCCGTTGAGTGACGGCGACGAGCGAAGTCGCCGGTGCCGCTTCGGGGCCTCGGGGCCAACCGTGCGACACCGCGATGGGCGTGGGACTTGAGTGCGTCTTGAGTGGCGATGTACCGGCAGGCCAGCGCCCCGGTGCGGACGGAGCGGCGAGGGGATGCCGCATCGACGCCGGTGGCCGCCCTAGGCGGCGGACTTGTCCCGGGCCCTGGGGGGACGTACGTCTGCCAGGTCGTCCTCGGCGGATTGCAGGCACTCCTCGAAGAAGGCCAACGCGCGCAGATGGTAGCTGCGGGCGGCCATGCCGAGGCTGATGTTGTGCCCCGCGCCGGGCTGGCGCTCGACCCGGACTACGGGTGCCTTGGCCAGCCGGGAGGTCAGATCGGCGAGATCCTGCTCCTCGTGCAGCCACCAGCCCTCGTGCTCGGCGAACGTCAGCCGCAGCGGGATGTCGATCCGCGGCGCCAGCTCGTCGAACATGTCCGGCCACAGGGGCACCTCGGCGGCCTCGCGGTCGGGAATGGGGGCGACCAGGGCCTCGGCCGCACGGAACGTACCCGACGGGTAGAGCCCGAGCGGGCCCCAGTTGCGCTCCATCTCCAGGTGGCGGCGCAGGCGCCGGCGTTCGGACGGCTCGATGCCGTAGCGGTGACCGATGCCCGAGGCGTCGAGGGCGAGCAGGCCGGGGGTGCGCGCGATGGTCGTGAGGGCGAGTTTGCCGCCGTAGGAATGGGCCAGCAGGAGGAAGCCCCTGCCGACGGTGTGCCCCTCGGCGAAGGCGTCGAGCGCCCCGGCCAGGACGTCGGACTGTTCCTCGAGGGTCAGGCCGTCGGGCACCTGCTCCGCGGACCGGCCGTAGCCGGGCCGGTCGAGGGCCAGCACCGTGAAGCCGAGCCGGGCGCCCAGTGCGAGCAGGGACAGGTCCGCGTGGGCCTGGCCGTCGAAGTAGCCCGCGCGCATGCCGCCGCCGTGGACGGCGACGACGGTCGCCCGGGGCGGGCGGTCGGCCGGCTCGGCCAGCAGACCCGACAGGGTGAGGCCTGCGACATCGAGGAGGATCGGGCGCACGCCGGCCGAGTGGGTCTGCGACGGTGCCTTCCGGTCCGTCCTGGACACGCTCATGGGTGGTGGTCCTTGTCGGTCGGCGGTGGAGTGGGCCGGCTGCCGGGGTGCCCTGATCGGTGCGCCCCGGCTCTGCGGACTCAGGCCCCGAGCTGGCGGGCGAAGGTGGCCATGTCGAAGTAGAGGGTCTCGTCGATCAGGACATCGCCGTCGAAGTGGAAGAAGACGGCGACGGGGGCCTCGACGGTCTTGCCGAGGTTGGGTATGCCGCGCCAGTCCGCCTCCTGCTTGGCGCGCATCTGCGCCTCGAGGATCACCGCGGTCGGCGTGTGGTGCACGTGGAACAGGTCGTGCTCGGGGTTCGGGAAGGCCCTCTGCAGCTCGGCGAAGTAGCCCGTCTTGATGGCCTCTTCACCGATGAACGGGCTCTCCGGGTACGCCATGACCCGGTAGACGCCGCCGCGCGGGAACGTGGCGAGCACGCCGTCGATGTCCCAGGCGCCCTCGGCGATGGTGTGTTCCGCGACGACGGCCTCGCGCTTCTTGCGCAGGTCGGCGTCGGGCGCGGGAAGATCCGCGCCGGGCAGCTTGAACTCGTGCTCGGAGGACATGCGGGCTCCTTCAGACTTTGGCCGGTTCGATGTGGTGGACGCTAGGACGCTGCCCTCGTCTGCCCCTCGCACCCGGCTGGAGCGCGCGCCACCGGTGCGCGGCCGGCGGTCGGCGCGGAGGCTCGATCTGTTCGCGCGGCCGTTCGTACCGGGGCGCCGACCTGCCTTTACACCGCCGCTCAAGACGCGCTCCAGTCCCACGCCCATCGCGGTGTCCCACCCTTGCTCCCAAGGCCCCGAAGCGACACGGCGGCACCGGCGGCTCAGCTCGCCGCCGTTACTCAACTGACCAGGGAGACGTAATGGAACGCCCGCGTCCTTCGGCGGACAACCTCTATGGGCTGCTCATGGGGCCCGCGGCGATCACGCCGGACAAGCCCGCGGTGGTGGAGGCGGACGGGAGCGGAGGTCTCCACGAGACCTCCTACCGCAGCCTCGACCTCCTGACCCGGCAATACGCGGCCGTTCTGGACGGCCTCGGCCTCGATGTCGGTGACCGCGTGGTGATCGAGGCGGACACCTCGGCGCCGGCGGTGGCCATGCTGCTCGCCTGCTCCATGCTCGGCCTGCCGTTCGTGACGGTGAGCCCGCAGACTCCGGACACCCGCCTGCTGTCGATCGTGCGTTCGGTCGAGCCCGCGCTCCACGCCCGGGCCGACGGCCTCGCGCGCAGGGAGCTGGTGGAAGCCGAGGGCAGCGCGCACTTCGGTGCGGGCGGCCTGGTGGTGGAGCACGCGCCGGCTCGGCGCGTGCGCCGCCGGCGCAGCGTGCTGGCCACCGACACCGCGTACATCGTCTTCACCTCCGGCTCGACCGGCCGTCCCAAGGGCGTGGTGATGAGCCACCGGTCGATCGTGACGTTCCTGCGCGCGATGCTGGAGGACGGACTGGCCGCGGACGACGACCGGGTGGCCACCACCTCGCCGCTGCAGTTCGACTTCGCGCTGTTCGGGATCGGTGTGGCCCTCAGCAGCGGCGCCACGCTGGTTCCGGTCCGCCGGGAGGACCTCGGCTCGCCGCGGCGCATGATCGGCTTCCTGCGCGATGCCGAAGCCACCCAGGTGCACGGTGTTCCGTCGCTGTGGCGGCCGGTCCTGCGCCACGACCCGGACCTGCTCAAGGAGCTGGAGCGGCTGCGCTCGGTCGTCTTCGCGGGAGAGGAGTTCCCGCTCCCCGAACTCCGTCGGCTGCAGGAGACGCTTCCCGGCATCCGTGTCGTCAACGGCTACGGGGCGACGGAGTCGATGGCGGCCTCGTTCACCGACGTTCCCAATCCACTGCCCGCCGAGCTGGAGCGGCTGTCGATCGGCCACGCACACGCCGGCGCCGAGATGACCCTCGTGGACCAGCGGGGCGAGGTGGTCACCGAGCCGGGCGGGATCGGGGAGATCTACCTGCGCAGCCCGGCGCTGTTCACCGGCTACTGGAACGACCCCGAGGCCACGGCCTCGGTGCTGGTGCCCGACCCGGTCGAGCCGCGCCACGGGCAGAAGGTGCTCCGCACCGGCGACCTGGCCCGCCTGGGCCCGGAGGGCGACCTCTCCTTCGTGGGCCGGTCCGACTACCAGGTGCAGATCCGCGGGAACCGGGTGGAGCTGGGCGAGATCGAGGGCACGTTGACCCGCCTTCCCGGCGTGACGGCGGCCGCGGCCACCCTGGTTCCGCGGCCGGGGGACGACGTGCTGATGGCCGCCGTCGTCCTGGACGGCCCCGAAGACCTCGACGTCCGTGCGGCGATCGCGTTCTGCGCCCGGGAGCTGCCCGCCTACATGGTGCCCCGGTCGATCCGCACCTTGCCGGAGCTCCCCCTGACCGAGAACGGCAAGGTCGACCGCACTTTGCTCACACAGAAGCTGGCCTCCCCCCAGGGGACGTCGCCTGTACGACACGTAACGAACGCTTAGGAGCCAGAAGTGACTTTCACCTTGTCCATCGGCCAGCGAGTGCGGCTCACCGACGTCGAGTCGACCGCGGTCTCGGCCGAGCCCGTGGCCATCGACGACACGGTTCGCGCGCGCGTTCAGGCTTCGCGCGGCACGCTGGAGAAGTTCGTCGAGGAGAAGCGGGTCATCTACGGCGTCAACACCAGCATGGGCGGGTTCGTCAACTACCTGGTGCCGGTCACGATGGCCCGCCAGCTCCAGGAGAACCTGCTCAACGCCGTGGCGACCAACGTGGGCAACCACCTGGACGACACCACGGTCCGCGCGATCATGACGTCCCGGATCGTGTCGCTGTCCCGCGGCAACTCGGCCATCTCCCTGACGAACCTGGACAAGCTGATCGCGGTACGCAACTCGGGCGTCATACCGTGCGTGCCGGAGAAGGGGTCGCTGGGCACCAGCGGCGACCTCGGGCCGCTGGCCGCGATCGCCCTCGTCTGCATCGGCCAGTGGAAGGCCCGGCTGAACGGCGAGGTCCTCCCGGGTGCCGAGGCACTGCGACGGGTCGGCATCGAGCCGATGGAACTCAGCTTCAAGGAGGGCCTGGCGCTGATCAACGGCACCTCCGGCATGGTGGGTCTGGGCAGCATCAACATCGCGAAGGCCCGGCGGCTGCTGCAGACGTACCTGCTGATCTCGGCGCTGTCCGTGGAGGGCCTCGCCGGCAAGACCAAGCCGTTCGACCCGCGGGTCCACGCGCTCAAGCCGCACAAGGGACAGCAGGAGGTCGCCACGTTCCTGTGGGAGACGCTGGCCGAGTCCACTCTGGCGGTCGACGAGCTCAACACCGAGCACCTTCTGTCGGGCGAGATGGGAGACACCGCGAAGGCGGGATCGCAGTCCATCGAGGACGCCTACTCGGTCCGGTGCACACCGCAGATCCTCGGGCCGGTCGTGGACAGCCTCGCCTCGCTCTCGAAGGTCGTCGAGGACGAGCTCAACTCGTCCAACGACAACCCCCTGATCGACCCCGACGAGGCCGAGGTGTTCCACAACGGCCACTTCCACGGGCAGTACGTCGCCATGGCGATGGACCACCTGGCGATCGCGCTGACCACGCTGATGAACCTGTCCAACCGCCGCATCGACCGGTTCCTCGACAAGAGCAACAGCGAGGGGCTCCCGGCCTTCCTGTGCAACGAGAACCCGGGCCTGCGCCTGGGCCTGATGGGCGGCCAGTTCATGACCGCCTCGCTGACCGCGGAGACCCGGGCGAAGTGCATGCCCATGTCCATCCAGTCGCTGACTTCGACGGGGGACTTCCAGGACATCGTGTCCTTCGGCTTCGTCGCGGCCCGCCGCGCCGCGGAGGTTTTGGAGAACGTCGCCTACGTGGTCGCCTTCGAGCTGCTCTGCGCCGCCCAGGCCGTCGACATCCGGGGCACGGAGGGCCTGTCGCCCGCGACCCGGAAGCTGTACGAGGCCACGCGCGAGGTGGTCCCGTACCTCGACCACGACGTGACGATCACCGAGTACGTGGAAGAGCTCGCCAAGCGACTCCTCTCCGAGCCGGGCCTGGGCTGAGGAGCGCCGTGCCTGCCTCGTCGCGAACAGCGAAGGTGTTCGACGCGCTGCACAGCCCGCCGCTGATCGAGCAGAGTCCCCGGGGCACCCGGGTCACGGTGCGGGTGCCCGTGGAGCGGGCCACCGCGCAGATGGTCGGCCACTATCCGGGGTTCCCCATCATGCCGGGGGTCCTCCTGATCGACTGTGTGCGCCAGGCGGCCGGTTCCGCTCTGGGTGCGGAGCTGCGGCTGCGCAGCATCGACCGCGCCCGCTTCGCCCGGCCGCTGTTTCCGGGCGACGAACTGGAACTGTCCCTGCTGGTGACGGCCGGGACGGACAGCCGGGTCTCGGTGCGGGCTCGAGGCGCGCGCAGCGATGGCCAGATGGCGGCGGAGCTGTCCGTCACGCTCGAACCGGTGGTGGTGGCCGATGCTTGACCACAGCCAGGTGCGCGCCCGGCTGCGCCAGCGCCCTCCCATGCTTCTGCTCGACACGGTGCGGGAGTTCACGCCGCCCGACTCGCTCGTCGCCACCAAGGCGATCACCGGTGGGGAGGACTGCTACCGGGACATGGCGCAGGGAGCCGGCATCGACGGCTTCGCCTATCCGTCGGTGCTCCTGCTCGAATCGTTCGGGCAGGCCGTCTCCCTCCTGTGGTCGCTCGCCGAGCTCGGCCCGCCGGACGAGGTCCCGCTGATGGTCAACATCCGCGACCTGGTCTACGCCGCGCCGGCAGTGCCCGGCGACGTCCTGGAACACCACGTACGGCTCGGCCACCATTCCGGCGGGGTCGGCGAGTTCACCGGTGAGACACGGACGGCCGGCCGAACGGTCCTGACCGTCGGCTCGATGCTCGTCGTCTCGCGCCCCTCCGCAAGCCTGCTCCCCACCGCACCGTAAGCGCATCAAGACAAGGACGGCAGATGAACGACACCGACAACTCGATCGCCAGGGTCCGCGCGATCGTGGCAGAGATCCTGATGCTGGATCCGGAGGAGGTCGACGACACCGCGGACCTCTTCGACCACTACCAGGCCGACTCGCTCAACGTCATCGAGATCGTCGCTCAGGTGGAGAAGCAGTTCCGGGTGGCGCTGCCCCCGGACGAACTGCCGCAGGCGCGCACCATCGCCTCCCTGCACGAGCTGCTGACCCGGCAGGCGGCCTGATCACCCGGCCGCACCGGCCTTTCCCGGCAGACACAGGAGCCAGCCAGTGACGACCCCGACCAGCCAGGCGATCGCGCCCGGCGCTCTCGCCGTGCGTGCCGTGCGCGGTGCCACTCAGGTCACCTCCGACGACCCCGCACTCATCGAACAGGCCACCACCGAACTCCTCGGCGAGATCCTGCGGCGCAACGAGCTGGGCGATGCGGACCTGATCAGCATCGTCTTCACCACCACCCACGACCTGCGCTCCGCCTTCCCGGCGGCCGCGGCCAGGAAGCTGGGCCTGACCGATGTACCGCTGCTGTGCACCGCCGAGATCGCGGTCCCCGGCTCCCTGCATCGCGTCATCCGGATTCTGGCGCACGTGCACAGCCCCCGACCCCGCTACGCCATGGACCACGTGTACCTCGGTGCCACGGCGGCGCTGCGCCCCGACCTGAGTGCCCCGCCCCCGGGGAACTGACTCCCCTCTGCCCCAAGGAGCATGATCATGTCCGCGATGCCTGTCGCATCTCCCGTTCGCGACCGCGACTTCCGGCCGGCGACGGCCACCGCCGTCGCCCCGGGGCGGATCTCCGCTCCGGAACAGCAGCCCGTGTGGGCGGACCCGGGGCGCGCTGCCGACGTGCGCGCGGAGCTCGCCGCGCGGCCCGGCCTGGTGGGCTGGGAGGAGGTGCAGATGCTGCGCATGCTGATGGCCGAGGCGGCCGTCGGCACCTACCAGGTCATCCAGGCCGGGGACTGCGCGGAGGACCCTGCCGAGTGCGGACCGCAGGCGGTGAACCGCAAGATCGGTCTGATCGACGCGCTGGCAGGCGTCATGAAGATCAACACCGGCAAGCCGGTCATCCGGATCGGCCGCATAGCCGGGCAGTTCGCCAAGCCGCGCAGCTCCCCCACCGAGATCGTCGACGGGCGCGAACTGCCGGTCTACCGCGGCCATCTGGTCAACGGACCCGGCGCCACGGCCGAGGAGCGGCGCGCCGACCCCGAGCGCATGCTCTCCTGCTACGCGGCGGCGGACCAGGCCACCACGCTCCTGCGCCAGCGCACCGGTGCATGGATGCCTCCGACCGGAGCACCCGTGTGGACCAGCCACGAGGCGCTGGTCCTGGACTACGAGCGGCCGTTGCTGCGCCGCACGGCCGGCGGTCAGAGGTACCTGTCCTCCACCCACCTGCCCTGGATCGGCGAACGCACCCGGGATCCGCAGGGCTCTCACGTCAGGCTGCTCGCCCAGGTCGCCAACCCCGTCGCCTGCAAGGTCGGCCCCACCATGTCCCCCGCGGAACTGGTGGACCTGTGCACCAGGCTCGATCCGGGCAAGGAGCCCGGCCGCCTGACCCTGATCGCACGCATGGGCGTCGACCAGGTCGCGGCACGGCTGCCGGCGCTGGTCGCCGCAGTGCGTGAGGCCGGGCATCCGGTGTCCTGGCTGTGCGACCCGATGCACGGCAACACGATCAAGACGCTCTCCGGGATGAAGACCCGGTCGGTGCAGACCGTCATCGAAGAGGTGGTGGCCTTCCAGCAGGCGGTCGGTGCGGCCGGCGGGATCGCGGCCGGTCTCCACCTGGAGACCACGCCGGACGATGTGACCGAGTGCGTCTGGAGCGAGGGCCAGTGGGCCGAAGTCCACACGCGCTACACCACACTGTGCGACCCGCGCCTCAACCCCCGACAGGCCGTCGCCGTCGCCGGTGCCTGGAGCGAGCTCTGACCGGTCGAGACCGGAGGTATCCCCTGATGTCCATCGCCTACCTGGGCCCGTCCGGCTCGTTCACCGAAGCAGCACTGAGCGGGCTGGACGTACCGCACGAGGCGGCGGTGCCGTACCCGACGGTCCGACAGGCACTCGACGCCGTTCGCAGCGGCGAGGTGTCGGCCGGCGTCGTCCCGTGGGAGAACTCGGTCGAAGGCTCCGTCACCGAATCCGTCGACTCGCTCACCACCGGAAGGGACCTGTGGATCGTCGCCGAGACGCTCCTGCGGGTGGAGTTCGCGCTCGCCGTTCCCCCTACCGGCTCACTCGCTTCCATCCGCCAGGTACTGACGCATCCCGTCGCGCACGCGCAGTGCCGCACCTGGCTCAACATCAACCTGCCGCGGGCCGAGGTGGTCACCTCGACCTCCACCGCACAAGCCGCCCAGGAGGTCGGTACCGCGGCCTCGCCCCATCGCGCCGCGATCGCCGCGCCGAACACACTGCGGCGCTACGGGCTGGAGGTCCTCGCGTTCGACATCGGAGACAGGCGGGACGCCGTGACCCGCTTCGTGAAGGTCTCCCGGCCCGTGGCGGGCGGCCTGCCCACCGGCGTCGACCGCACCAGCCTGGTCGTTCCGCTGGCCGACAAGATGCACGAACTGCACTCCGTGCTCGAGGAGTTCACCCGCTCCTCCGTACCCCTGACCGCCGTGCTGTCGAGGCCCGGCGGCCTCGGCCTGGGCACCTATTCCTTCCTGCTGGAATGCGAGGGACACGTGGACGACCCGCCTGTCGGCGTCGTCGTCGCCGCCCTCGCCCGACACCACGCCGCCTTCGTCCTGGGCAGTTATCCCCGGGCCGATCCGAGCCGGTCGGCCCTCTCGGGGTGAGCTTCCGCGCTGCGGGGCGCCGGCCGGTCGCGCGGTGCGCGGCGGGTGAACCGCCTCCGGCCGGGCCCGGGCGGCCTCAGATCGGTTGCATGAGCCTGGTCAGCGCGCGTTCCACGATGGTCGTCTGGGCCTGCGGCGGTGCCTGTTCCTGTTCGAGCCTGCCTATTTCGATGGAGCTCTCGACGACGAACCGGCACCGCTGCTCGTGCCGGGCGGAGTACGCCTCGAACGTCGCGGCAACCCCGCCGTGGCGGGCGAGTTCCTGGGCGAGCACCAACCCGTCCTCGACCGCGATGCCGGCGCCCGAGGCCAGCTGCGGCGTGGTGGGATGGGCGGCGTCACCGATGAGGATCACCCGCCCGCGGTGCCACGGACCGGGAAGGTCGAACGACTCCAGCGGGCGGTAGGCGATCTCGGTGTCCTCGCCGATCGACTTCCGGAACGCCTGGACGTGCCCGCCGTAGGGCTCCAGCAGGTCGGCCAGGGCGCCCGGCAGCTCGTGGGGTTCACGGAACCTGCGCGGCGTCCGCTCCACCACGAACATGTACATCTGCGTCGCCGAGACCGGTGTCCAGCCGACCTTGACCGCTCCGCCGAGAAAGTAGTGCCGGCGGTCGACCTGCGGCGGTCGGGGAACGAACATGCGCCATACGCTCTGGCCCGTGTACTGCGGTTCCGGGGCGCCGGGGAAGATCTGGCGGCGGGTGCGCGAGTAGATCCCGTCCGCCCCTATCACCATGTCGTAGCGGCCCTCCGTGCCGTCGCTGAAGGTGACGTCGACGCCGGCCGCATCCTGCTCGATCTTCGCGACGGACGTGCCGAAGCGCGGGCTCACTCCACGGCTGAGGACCTGCGCGGAGAGGATCCGGTAGAGCACCTGCCGGCCGATGCCGCCGGAGCCGTGCACACCGGCCTCCGGCGGCATCGGCGTCGGGATGTCCCGGATGTACGTGCCGTCGACCCCGCACACCCGGATGCCCTCGCCCACGTATCCCTGCGCGGCGACCTCGTCGTGCACACCGAGCTGCCGTAGCGCGCGCAGCGTCGGCCCGGTGATCGTGAGTCCCGCGCCGACCACCGCCCAGTCGGGCTGGATGTCGACCAGGTCGACCTCCGCCCCGATGCGTCGCAAGGCGATGGTCGCCGACATGCCCGCGATCCCGGCACCCACTATCAGCACGCGGTCTGCCTGCTGCGACGTCATCGTGTACCTCCGGTCGTCAAAGTGGTGCGCTGCGGGGGAGGCAGCGCACCACTGGCTTGTGTCGCGCCAGGTCCTGGCGGCAGATTGCCGTCAGCCGGCTTCCACGGCTTTGCGCAGGGCGTCCACGCGGTCGGTGCGTTCCCAGGTGAAGTCCGGCAGCTCGCGGCCGAAGTGTCCGTAGGCGGCGGTCTGGGCGTAGATCGGGCGCAGCAGGTCGAGGTCGCGGATGATCGCGGCCGGGCGCAGGTCGAAGACCTGGCCGATGGCGTTCTCGATCTTTTCCACGTCGACCTTGTGCGTGCCGAAGGTCTCCACGAACAGGCCCACGGGCTCGGCCTTGCCGATGGCGTACGCGACCTGGACCTCGCAGCGCGAGGCGAGACCGGCGGCGACCACGTTCTTGGCGACCCAACGCATCGCGTAGGCGGCCGAACGGTCGACTTTGGAGGGGTCCTTGCCGGAGAAGGCGCCGCCACCGTGGCGGGCCATGCCGCCGTAGGTGTCGATGATGATCTTGCGGCCGGTCAGACCGGCGTCGCCCATCGGGCCGCCGACCTCGAAGCGGCCGGTCGGATTGACGAGCAGGCGGTAGCCGTCGGTGTCGAGCTTGATGCCGTCGCTCGCGAGCTGGGCGAGGACGTGCTCGACGACGTACGTGCGGATGTCGGGGCCGAGCAGCGAGTCCAGGTCGATGTCCGCCGCGTGCTGCGAGGAGACCACCACCGTGTCCAGGCGGACCGGGGTCTCGCCGTCGTACTCGATGGTGACCTGGGTCTTGCCGTCGGGACGCAGGTAGGGGACGGTGCCGTCCTTGCGGACCTGTGTCAGGCGCTGTGAGAGGCGGTGGGCGAGCTCGATCGGCAGGGGCATCAGGCTGGGTGTCTCGTCGGTCGCGTACCCGAACATCAGGCCTTGGTCGCCGGCGCCCTGGCGGGCGAGTTCGTCGTCGCCGGCGACGCCCTCGACGCGGTCCTCGTAGGCGCTGTCGACGCCCTGCGCGATGTCCGCGGACTGCGCGCCGATGGACACCGACACACCGCACGAGGCGCCGTCGAAGCCCTTCTTCGAGGAGTCGTAGCCGATGTCGAGGATCTTCGCGCGGACCAGGCCGGCGATGTCCGCGTAGGCGGAGGTCGCCACCTCTCCGGCGATGTGCACCTGGCCGGTGGTGATCAGGGTTTCGACGGCCACGCGCGCGGTGGGGTCCTGGCTCAGCAGGGCGTCGAGGATGGTGTCGCTGATCTGGTCGGCGATCTTGTCGGGATGCCCCTCGGTCACGGATTCCGAGGTGAACAGGCGGCTGGACATGGTCCTCCCATGGATGTGGACGCGGAGCCCGAAGCGTGTGGTCAGCCGTTCTTCGTCGCGCTGAGAATTCCCTGCAGCGGCAGTGCGTCCGGCGGCAGGTCGGCCGGGTCCTGGGAGATCTCCCTGGTGACGGTGAATCCCGCCTCTTCCAGCCAGCTCACGAACGTCGACATCTTCTGGGGTCCGCCCTGACCCGTGGCGCAGCCGAGGAAGAAGGAGGGGTAGTAGTCGACGCTCCAGGATTCCTTGATGTTCTCGGCGTAGATCGGCACCAGGATGTGGACCTGCGCGCCGGGCTCGAGGGACGCGTGGAGATTGCCCAGGATCTTGAGGACGTCGTCCTTGTCGAACATGTTCAGGAAGTGCTTGATCAGTACGACGTCGAAGCCCTTGGGGACGCCCTCGAACACGTCGCCGCCGATGAACGACGACCTGTCGTCCACGCCGTTCTCCCGAAAGTTGCGCAAACAGTCCTCGCGCTTGTCCGGCAGGTCGAAGGTGGTCACCCGAAGTCCGGGCGAGCTCTTGAACTTGTGGGTGTGGATCGCGCCGAGTCCGGTGTGTCCCGCCAGGTCGAGGACCTGCGAGCCGGCCGGGATGTCGACGTTGTCGAAGAACCAGGGGTCGATGCGGTCGGTGACCGAGTCCATCAGCTTCGACCACGGCTCGCGCAGGTCCGCGTGCACGGCCATCGCGCCGTACAGGTCTCCGTCGAATCCGTAGAGTTCCTTCAGCCCGACGATGGTTCCGCTCCGCACGCTTTCGGTGAGGTAGTAGAGCTGCCGCAGCGTGGTGGCCTTGATCTTGCCCATGAAGTCGAGGACCCGCTGGAGGTCGGGGCCCTCCACGTCGGCGAGTGCGTCGAGGGAGTACGTTCCGGCCTGCTCGTCGTGTGCGACGAAGCCCTCCTTGACCGGCAGGTTCAGGAGCTGCTCGATCGCGTCGGGCTTGGCTCCGGCGACGGCGCCGAGCTCGGCCGCGGTCATGCCGGGCTTGTCCCGGAGCGCGTCGATGAGACCGAGTTCGAAGCAGGACAGCAGGTTCATGAACCGTGCGGGTCCCACCATGTACTCGCGGAATCGGGCGAGTGTGGCTTGTGCGGTCATGGAACGTTCCCTTCGGGTCTGGGGCGGTCGTGGCGGGAGCCGTGGGCCGGGTTCAGCGCTTCTCCGGGCCGAGGTACACGGGCAGGCCCGTGACGGAGTTGGAGAAGATCGACGGGACCGGGGACAGTTCGGAGGGATCGACGGCGAGCCGGAGTTCGGGGTAGCGGGCGAACAGCGGAGGCAGCGCGGCCATCGCCTCGAACCGGGCCAGGGCGGGTCCGATGCACACGTGCGGCCCGCTGCCGAACGCCAGGTGCCGCTTGACCGGCCGCGTGATGTCGAACTGGTCGGCGCTCTCGCCGTACTGCTTCGGGTCACGGTTGACGCCGCTCCAGGGAGCGAGGATGGCGTCCCCCTTGGGAATGGTGACGCCGGCCACCGTGATGTCCTCGGTCGTGAACCGGGCCGGGAAGTTGCCCACCGGGGAGTCCCAGCGCAGGGTCTCCTCGACCACCTCACCCCACACGGCGCTGCCGCCGTCGCGGACCATCGCCAACTGCTCCGGGTGGGTCAGCAGGGCGCGCGTGGCGTTGACGATCAGGCTGATCGAGGTCTCGTGACCGGCGCCGATCAGCGTCCACAGCGTGTCTTCGAGCTCCTCGTCCGTGAACGCCTCCGCGCCCTCCTCGGCGCCGGCCGCGAGCAGCGCGCTGGTCAGGTCGTCCGCCGGCTCGGCGCGCCGCATGGCGAACAGGCGCTGGAACAGCTCGTGCCGCTCCTCCTGACCGGCGATGAACTGCTCGGGCGTGGTGTCGGCGCGTATGACGTAGTCGATGAGCTCGCGGAAGCGGGACCACCACGCTTCGGGTATGCCTATCAGCTCGCATATCACCTGCATGGGGAACGGGTAGGCGTAGTGCCGCCGCAGATCGACCGTGCCGTCCGCCGCGGCATGGCGGGGCAGGTCGTCCAGCATCGTGGCCACGATCTGGTCGATGCGCGGCCCCATGCGCTCGACCCGGTTGCGGGTGAACGCTCTGGTCAGCGGCCGGCGCAGCCGCCGGTGCTCGTCACCGTCACGGGCCATCATGTTGTTCAGCCGGATCATGCCGAGCAGCGGCCAGTCGTCGGGGATCTCGCCCTTGCGCAGGGCCTCCCAGGTGCGCCAGTCCCGCCCCACCCTCGGGTCGGCGGTGAGCTCGGCCAGCAGCGCGTATTCGGTGACCACCCACATGCGGACGCCACCGGGCAGCACCGCCCGCACGACCGGGCCGAGGTCGCGCATCAGGGCCGCCTCACCATGACGGTCGGCGCCCGACGGGTCGATGGGAAAGAGCAGGCCCGGTTTCCCAGCGATCGTGGTGTCGGTCATGGCGGTGTTCCTCCTGGCTGGCTTGAGGCCGGATCCCGGCTGACTCGAAGCCGGATCCCGGCTGACTTGAGGCCGGGAGGAAAATGCCACCAGAGTTCACTTGGGAACGACTAACCGCCGACCACAAACCGCAGCTCAGCCGCCTGCACGACGTACCTGACCGGCGCTCGACCGATATGCGATGACACGTTGCTAGCTTCCTGCGGCCACCCGATGTGGCATCGGACGTGCGAAGAGAACAGTGATGGGGAGTGGCGGCCATGAACGCATCGAAGGCCCTGACGGAAGAAGACACCGCCGGGCGCGCAACCGTCTCGCGCGAGTTGAGCCCGGGTGAACGCTGGTACTGGATCATCGATCAGCTCTCCACGCTCAACGTCTGCGCCCGCGTCCGCATCGAGGGGGAACTCTCGGTCGAGCGGCTGCGCACCGCGCTCGGCGCGCTGCAGGACCGCCACCCTCAGCTGCGGACCGCCATAGCCGACGCATCGTCCGAACAGCCGGGTGCCGGGCCGCAGTTCGTGCCCACGAACCGG
Source organism: Streptomyces sp. NPDC059957 (assembly GCF_042730015.1). Lineage (NCBI taxonomy): Bacteria > Bacillati > Actinomycetota > Actinomycetes > Kitasatosporales > Streptomycetaceae > Streptomyces > Streptomyces sp. NPDC059957. The sequence continues at coordinate 85,964 of NZ_JBHWMB010000027.1, forward strand.
CCGATCCCGCTGCGCGAGGTGTACCTGCCCAGCTCCGAGGACGCGCGATGGGCCGGCGAGGTCGACGGCCACGAGCTGACCGATCCCCTCGACTGGCGGACCGGCCCGCTGGCCCGCGCCGTCGTCATCAGCGGGCCGCAGCAGATCCACGACCTCATCCTCACCGTCCCGCACGTCATCGCGGACGGGACGACCGCGCTGTCCCTGCTGCGCCAGTGGGTACGGCTTGCCGCCGCCCCGACGGAGACCGGCCCCGCCGCCGCCTCGAACGACCTCTTCCCGGAGCCGTTCGAAGCCCTCTTCCCGGAGCGCTTCCGCGTGGGGTCGGCGCCGTCCGGCGAGCAGGCGGCCGACGGGTCCGAGGCCGGCGGAGCCGAGGCCGAGGCGGCCGCCGGCAAGGTGGGCCGGCTGGACCCGGAGCGGTTCGTGCCCTTCGACCAGCGGCGGACGCGGATGCTGCACCGGTCCCTGTCAGCCGACACGCTCGACCGGCTCACCCTCGCGTGCAAGCGGGAAGGCGCCACACTGCACGGTGTGCTGGCCGCGGCGATGGCCTGCGCCGTGGCCCGCGACGCGGGAGCCGCGCCGGCCGCGCGCTTCGCGGTCGGCTCCCCGGTCTCCCTGCGCAGCGAGCTTCAGCGTGTGGTGTCCGAGGACGAGGTCGGCTGCTTCGTGTCGGCGCTGCACTCGGTGGTGAGCTATCAGCCCGACGACCTGTGGTCGATGGCCCGGTTCATCAAGGACGACCTCACCGGGCGCAAGAAGCTCGGCGAGCAGTACGAGGTCTTCAGCCTGCTCGCCGCGCAGGGACCGGCCGGCGTCGCCGACAGCGAGGGCTTCATCCGGTACTTCGAGGATCACGGACCCTTCAACTTCTTCGTGTCCAACATCGGCCGGTTCGACTTCCCCACCGAGCTCGGCGACTGGCAGCTGTCCGGGGCGCAGTTCGTGGGCGGGATCTCGGTGGTCGGCTACTTCGGCTCCTCGGTGTCCACCAGCCAGGGCCGGCTCTCGTGGAACTTCACCCACATCGACGGGGCCGTCTCCGGGGAGCGTGCCGAGCGCATCGTCGACGACAGCCTCCGGATGGTGATCGCGGCGGGCGAGTAGCGCGGGCGAGTAGCGCGGGCGAGTGGCGCACATGAGCCGGCCGCGGCCACCGGGAAGGACCCGGTGGCCGCGACCGGCCCGCTTCTCGTGCGTCAGCCCAGCTTGAGCGCCAGCTGGACTCCCTGATGGATCGGGAGCGTGATCGACAGGAACCCGTTGGCCGGGTCGTCGATGTAGGCGCGGAACTCCTCGTACACCCCGCGGCCGATGTCGAGGGAGACGTCGTCGACCACCACCAGGGCGCCCGGCCGCAGCCGGGGCTCCACGACCTTCAGGATGGGCAGCCGCAGGTCGAGCCATCCGTCGAGCAGCAACAGGTCCACCGGCCCGGGCAGTTCCCGCAGCGTCTCGCGGGCGTCACCGAGCCGCAGGTCCACGAGATCGGCGAGCCCGGCGGCGGCGAAGTTCTCGTTCGCCGCCTTTGCCTTGTCCTGCTGCAGCTCGGTCGTGATCACCTGGCCGCCGCCGTTGTCGCGCACCGCGGACGCCAGGTAGAGCGTCGAGATCCCGAAGGAGGTCCCGAACTCGACGACGTTCTTCGCCTTGACGGCCCTGGTGAGCAGGTAGAGCAGCCGCCCGCCCTCCCTGGAGACGGACATGATGATGTCCTTCGTGCGCTCCGCCAGCTCGGCGGCGCTCATCTCGGCGGGAAAGTCACCGCCCAGAGGCACACCGGCCGCGGCCCATTCGGCCGCCAGATCCTGCTTGTCCTCCGCTGCCAGCAGGGCGCTCAGGGTTGATGCGACAGCGTCTGATTCCAACGTCGAGGGCATGGGCACAAAGCTCCTTGTTCTCGTGGCAGCGGCATTCGCCGAGCCACCGGTTCAGGGGATCAGTACGGTCTTGCCCGGCAGCTTCTGGGCGCCGAGCTCGTCGTGAACGGCCCGCAGGTCGGAAAGCGGCCGCCGCTGGGCCACGTGGATCTTCAGATCACCGGCGTCCACCCGGGCGACCAGCTCGGCGAGCTGCCCCGCATCACTGCGTCCGAAGACCTGCACGTTGCGCACCCCGCGCTCGGTCTGCGCCAGGCCCGGGGGAACGGTGTTGGCGAACGCGCCGCCGTCGACGACCAGGTCCACCAGCCGCGCGAGCTCGGCCGGGTCGGGGAGGAACACCAGGTTCAGCACGACGTCGAACTGCTCGCCGGCCAGGGCCTCCTGAATCGGAGCCGTGGTGTAGTCGACGACCCGCTCGGCCCCGTAGGAGCGCACGCGCTCGGCGCTGCCGGCGCTGGCGGTCGCGGTCACCGACGCACCGGCCTGCGCCGCGAGCTGGACGGCGTACCCGCCCACCGCGCCGCCGGCGCCGTTGATGAGGATGCTCTGGCCAGCTGTCAGGCCGGCGTGCTCGAACAGCGCCTGCCAGGCCGTCAGCGCGACGGACGGCAGCGCCGCGGCGTCGGCCAGCTCCCCCGTGCGCGGGGCGGCCGTCAGCACGCTCGCGGGCGCCACGGCGTACTCGGCTGCGGCGCCGGGCCCGTCGATCGGCAGCCAGGCCACCACCGCGTCGCCCACGCTCCAGCCGCTCACCCCCTCACCGACCTCGTCGATGACACCGGCGACGTCGTAGCACGGCACGTGCGGCAGAGCCAGGTCGAACACCTGCCTGACCCAACCCGCGCGCAGCGAGGCGTCGACGGGGTTCACCACCGCGCCGGCGACCCGCAGCACGACCTGGCCCGCACCGGCCCGGGGACGGTCCGCCTCTTCGTAGACCAGAACATCGGAATCACCATAGGAATGGAAACGCACTGCCTTCATGATCAGCCTCTCTTCACCATTGCCTTGAAGCACCCTTTATTTATTAGCATCCGAACCATGAAGCCGACCAGACGAATCAGAGACACCCGAGTGCATTTCGAGGAATACTCAAGCGAGTCTTGAACCGATGTCCGTAACGTCGGCCAACGATCCCTTAGATCTGGGGTGGGCAGCGGGCGACAAAGCGCTTTCCGGCCTGCGCTGCTGTACGGAAGCCCGTATACGGTCGGTTATCCGGAAGGGCTCATCATGACGAACACCCAGCTCGTCGGAACCTCGCAGCTTTCGGGCTCTGCACGGTGACCGCGATATCACTCGAAGGCGGACGGGCCCCTCGGCATGCCACGGCGCAATTCCATGCGCTGGGCCCGGTTCAGGCGTGGGTATCCGGCCGGATGGTGGATCTGGGGGCGCCCAAGCAGCGCACGCTCCTCGCTCTGCTGGTGAGCCAGGCCGGCCGGCCGGTGAGCACGGACGTCATTCTCGAGGCCCTCTGGGAAGGAAATCCGCCGCCGTCGGCGATGACATCGCTGCAGGCGTACGTGGCCAAATTGCGCAAGGTCCTGGAACCGGGCCGTGCGCCGAGAACACAGGCGACGGTCCTGTGCACGTACGCCCGGGGCTATGTGCTGGACGCCGGGGCCGTCGACGTCGACGTGCACAGGTTCAGCGCGCACGCCGAGGCGGGCAGGCAGGCGCGGGACCGCGATGATCCGCGAGCGGCACTCCACGAGTTCGACGCGGGGCTGGCCCTGTGGCGTGGGCAGCCCTTCTCTGAGGTCAGCGGTGTCCCGTGTGTCGTGCCGGAGGTGGCGCGCCTCGAGGAGGTGCGGCTGTCCGTCGTCGAGATGCGGTGCGAGGCGCTGCTGGCGCTGGGTGCCCACGAAGTCGCCGTGGCCGAGCTGAGGGCCTTCGTCGAGTCCAACCCGCTGCGCGAGTACGGCTGCGAGCTGCTGAGCCTGGCCTTGTACCGGGCAGGCCGGCAGGCTGACGCGCTGGAAGTGCTCAGGACCATCCAGGCGCGCCTGTCCGAGGAGCTGGGCGTCGATCCCACCCTGCGGCTGCAGCAGATCAGGCAGCAGATCCTGAACCAGGACCCTGCTCTGGACTGGCAACCGGCCCCGACCGTCCCGGACCTCCCCGACCTCGCGGACCTCCCGGACCTCCCGGACCTCCCGGACCTCCCGGCCGTCCCGGCCCTCCCCGCGCAGCGGGCGGCCGCCGGGGCCGCCGGCTCGCACGCGCCGCACGGCCCCGTGATGTCACCGCCGGCGGACGACACAGCCGAGGACGTCTTCGTCGGCCGCGAGGCAGCGATCCGGCAGCTGACCGAGGCACTGGCCGCGGCGGAGGCCGGCCGCGGGCAGGTGGTGACGGTGTCCGGGGAACCGGGAGCCGGAAAGACCAGCCTCCTGCGGCGCTTCGCCGAGCGGTCCGGTGTCCCGGTGCTGTGGGGGACCTGCGCCGAGCACATCGCCGCACCGCCGCTGTCACCGTGGGAGCAGGTACTGCGCGCGGCCGACGCCGCCTTCCCCGGCCGCCCGACGCCCAGGACGGTGGCCGAGCTGCTGGAGAGATCCGCCCGGCCGACGTCCGGCATGGACGCGATGGGTGTCGACCCGCGGCTGCTGGATGCCATCGGCCGCCACCTGACCGGTCTGTCCGGCACCGGAGCGCTCGTGGTGATGCTCGATCACGTGCACCGGGCCGACCCGGACTCCCAGCGGATGCTGGTGCACCTGGCCGAGTCCGTACCCGACAGCCGGCTGCTGCTGATCGCGTCCTACCGCTCGGACCAGACGCCGGTCCTGGCCGGGACCCTGGCGGCACTGTCCGGTGCGAACCCGACGCGGATCCAGTTGCGGGGGCTCACCCCCCGGGACACCCAGGCCCTGGCCGGCGCCCTCGTCGGCAGCGAGGTCAGCAGCCGCACGGCCGAAGGCCTGTGCGCCCGGTCCGGCGGCAACCCCGTCCTCCTGCACGAGATGCTCAAACTGCTGGCGGGCGAGCAGCGCTCGGACCGATCCGATACGGCGCCGGTGCCGGCCCCCGTCCGCGAGGTGGTGCTGCACCGCGTCGCACGGCTGCCGCAACCCGCCGCCGAGCTGCTCGCCGTGGCCGCCGTCGCCGGCCGGCACTTCGACGTCGAGGTCGTCGCCGACGTGGCGTCGATCGAGATCGACACGGCGCTCGCGGTGCTCGACAGCGCGATCGCGGCGGGGCTGATCGACGAGGACAAGCAACGACTCGGCTGGTTCTGCTTCACCGACGCGCTGGTGGCCGACGCGCTGTACGAGATCACCGGACGGATGCGCCGGGGACGTCTGCACCTGCGGATCGAGGCGGCAGCCGGCCGCGCTTGGGCGGCCGGGCGGCCGACCGGACCACTGGCGCCCGCCACGGCCGCCCCCAGAGCATGAGCCCGCCGGGCCCTCCCCGGGCGGGACGCGCCTAGGGCCTGTCGTCAAATTCCCGTCTGCCTCGGGCGACGACGGGAATGTGACGACAGGCCCCAGGCCGTCTCTTCCGGATCTTGCCGGCCGAGCCCGCGGGATCCGAAAGAGACGGCCGAGGTCGTCTAGTGCGTGGCCGGCGGGATGTTGTGGTTGAGCCGGAAGATGTTCTGCGGGTCGTAGGCGGCCTTGATCTCGGTGAGGCGCTGGTAGTCCGCGGGTTCGTAGGCGGAGCGCACGTACTCGGTGTCCCGGCGGCCGTTGAGGAAGGTCAGGGCCCGGCCTCCGGTGCTCCAGGGTGCGAGCGCCTCGAGGAGGCGCTCGTGCGCGGGCTGGATGTCGGCGAGGTCGGCGCGCTCCAGCCGCGAGACCACGTTCACCAGGTAGTGCGCGTCGCGGTTGCCGACGGAGTTGGCGACCTCGGCCTGCCGGGCGAGCGCGCCGCCGAGGTGGCGCAGTTCGACGACGTGCGGCACCGGCGCGTGCGGTCCGACCAGGTCCAGGACGGCGCGGACCGCGTCGGTGTCGAGCTCGCGCAGCAGAGTGGTGACCGACTCGAAGCTGCCGGGCACGGGCGGGTCGTTGTGGATCGTGCCGACCTCGGCGTAGGGCAGCTCGCGGACGGTGTCGTTGAAGGGGCCCAGTGCCCGCAGCGGCGCCACCAGGTCCTTGCCGAGGCTGAGGTCGTCCGCCGAGTAGGCGATGCGGACGTGGACGACGTGGCGGCCTCGCAGCGGCGGCGGGAGCACCGGCGCGTCGGGGAAGGAGATGATCGCGACCGAGGAGGTCATCTCGTCGGGCAGGCCGGCCGACCACTGGACGTACGTCTCGAGGACCTCGGGGGCCGACGCGAAGTCGAAGAACAGGCCACCGCCGTAGAGCGTGGGGACCGGCATGAGGTCGATCTCGATCCCGGTGACCACACCGAAGTTGTCCCGGCCGCCGCGCAGCGCCCAGAACAGGTCCGGGTCCGATGTCGGGGTGACCTGTCGCAGCCGGCCGTCGGCCGTGACGACGTCGATGCTGCGTACGTGGTCGGCGGCGTATCCGTAGCGCCGCGAGAGCAGTCCGAGGCCGCCGCCGAGGGTGTACGACACCACGCCGACCCCGGGGGCCGAGCCCGCCAGCGGTGCCAGCCCGGCGGGCGCCGCCTCCTTGATGACCTCGTTCCAGCTGACTCCGGCCGCCACCCACGCGGTGCCCGCTTCCGCGTCCACGCGGACGCCGGTCAACCGGGAGGTGTTGATGAGGACTCCGCCCTCGGCGGCGACGGCGGCCAGCGCGTGTCCGGTGCCCTGCACCGCCACCGGGAGGCCGTGGCGGCCGGCGAACTCCACCGCCTGCTGCACATCGGCGGGGTCGGCCGCACCCACCAGGACGGCGGGCCGGTGCGAGCGTGCGGTCTGGTTCCCGGCGCGTTCCGCGTCGTAGCTCTCGTCCTCGGGAGTCAGAACCGGCCCCGTCACCCGCTTGCGTAAGGCTTCGACGGCCTCGCTGTCGAAGCCCGTCGCCTTGTGGTTGTCCTCGCCCGCAGTGCTCATGACTGTTTCCCTTCACAACCGGTGTCGCGCCGTATCTCGCGGCCGGGTTCCCCATGCCGCTAGAGTTAGTCAAGCAACCGTACTACTTTTTAGTCAAGCCCCCTGACGACTTGACTGCGTCCGAAAGGTGGCCCCAAATCACCACACAACCGCATAACTCTGGCGAACATCGGGTGCCGCTGCCCACGCTGCTCGCGCAGGCCAAGGACCTCACCGTCGAGCAGCTGCACCGGCAGCTGCACGAGGAGGGGTTCGAGGGCATCCGCTTCAGGCACGGCTCCGTCTTCCGGTTCGTCGACCCGGAGGGGTCGCGGCTCACCTCGCTCGCCGAACGCTCCGGGTTCAGCAAGCAGGCCATCGCCGAAGTCGTGGACGAACTCGAGCGGTTCGGCTACGTCGAGCGGACCGCGGACCCGAGCGACCGCCGGGCCAAGCTCATCCGGCTGACCGAGCGGGGCCGGGCAGGTCAGCTCGCCGCCGCCCGGATCCTGGGGGACATGGAACGGTTGTGGGCCCGGCACTTCGGCCAGGACACGATCGACACGCTGCGTCGGATGCTAGAAGAGATCACTACACGCCGGGACGAGTAGCGCTGGAGCGGCGGTCCGTTCACAGCGCACTACAGGCACGGTGGAGGCCAAGTCCACGGCAAGTCGATCGCAAGTCGGGTCGGCGACGGTTTGGAGGCGCGAACTCCTGGCCGACTCCTCAGAAGGTGGACTCCACGGATATGCCTACGCTATGCAAACCGTCGGTGGATGTACCGGAGTACATCATCACCATGGAAGACACCCTGAAGTTCGCCGAAGAAACCCACCGCGGGAAGCCACAGCTACCACTGGCGCTTCGGCTGATCAGGAACACGGGTGTACAGAAACGTCACATCGTGCAGCCGATCGAGAAGACGCTGCGCCATCCCGGACTCGAGGAACGCAACCGGACCTTCGAGGTCGAGGCCAAGAAGCGATGCCCGAAGGTCATCGAAGAGGCCCTGGCGAACGCCGCTCTGACCGTCCGGGACATCGACGCGATCATCTTCGTGTCCTGCACCGGGTTCATGATGCCGTCGATGACGGCATGGCTGATCAACAACATGGGCTTCCGCACCGACACCCGGCAGATACCCATCGCCCAGCTGGGCTGCGCCGCCGGCGGCGCCGCGATCAACCGGGCCCACGACTTCTGCAAGGCCTACCCGCAGGGCAACGTCCTGATCGTCTCCTGCGAACTGTGCTCGCTGTGCTACCAGCCCACCGACGACAACATCGGCGCGCTGCTGTCCGACGGACTGTTCGGCGACGCGGTGGCCGCCGCCGTGGTGCGCGGCAGCGGCGGCACCGGGATCTCGCTGGAGCGCAACGCCTCCTACATCATCCCGAACACCGAGGACTGGATCTCGTACGCCGTGAAGCCCACGGGCTTCCACTTCCAGCTGGACCGCCGGGTGCCCGGGACGATGGAGCCCCTCGCCCCGGTACTGCGCCAGCTCGCCGGCAGCCACGGCTGGGACGTCGCCGGCCTGGACTTCTACATCATCCACGCCGGCGGCCCGCGCATCCTGTCCGACCTGAGCAAGTTCCTGGGCGTCGATCCCTACATGTTCCGGCACAGCTACGCGACGCTCTCGCAGTACGGGAACATCGCCAGCGCCGTCGTGTTCGACGCGCTGCGCAGGCTGTTCGAGGAAGACACCATGACGACGAACGCCACCGGCGTGGTCGCAGGTTTCGGCCCGGGCATCACCGCCGAAATGGCCGTCGGTCGCTGGCGCGTCCAGGCGCCGGCCATCACCGTGGACCGCCGCCGGCAGGCCGTGCCGGTATCCCTCTGAGGAGAAGGACAACATGACGGGCAACCAGCCTTCCCCCGGCCGCATCCTGGAGATCGCCAGCGGCTACTGGGCCACCGGCCTCCTCGGCGTGGCGACGCAGCACTCGCTGTTCACGCTCATCGACGACGGGCTGGACACCACCGGCCACCTCGCCGAGAAGACCGGCATGGCCGAGCGCGGTGTGCAGACCCTCCTCGACGGGCTCGTCGGCCTGGGACTGCTCCACACGCACGACGGCACCTACCGGAACACCCCCGAAGCCGAGCTGTACCTGGTCGAGGGGAAGCCCACCGACATCAGCGGGTTCGCACAGCTCAAGCTGGGCGAGATGGACAGACTGGCGGGCCGGCTCGAGGTGTTCAGCGCCGGGGGCCCGCTGGCCGAGCCGATGGTGGAGGTGGCCGACAACCCCCACTGGGAGAAGGTCGTCACCGCCATCGCGGGCATATCGGTCACCGCCGCGCAGACCTCCGCCGACGTGCTGGGCCTGGCCGAACGCGACAACCTCTCCATCCTCGACGTGGGCGGCGGGTCGGGCGTCTTCTCCTCCGTCTGGCTCCGGCTCAACCCCACCGCCCGGACCACACAGCTCGACTGGGAGCCCATCAACGCCATCGCCCGCAGGCTCCTCGCCCAGGACTCCCTGGACGACCGGTTCACCTCCCTGGACGGCGACTTCCACACCGTCCCGCTCGAGGACGCCGCCTACGACGTGGCCCTGTACTCGCACATCGCCCACCAGGAGGGCCCCGAGGACAACATCGCGGTCTTCACCAAGCTCCGCCGCGCCCTCAAACCCGGCGGCGCCCTCGTCGTCTGCGACTACATCGTCGAGGACGACCGCAGCGGCCCCTCCTTCCCGCTCCTGTTCGCCTCGGAGATGCTCCTCAAGAGCAACACCGGGGGAACCTGGCGCCGCGCCGACTACGCCGCCTGGCTGGCCGAAGCCGGCTTCGAGAACATCTCCTTCCACTCCACCGACTCCCCCGCCACGCTCGCCATCGCCCGCTGAGCCCCTCCGCCGGAGCGCCGAAGTGCCCCGACAGCCGAGCTGCCGGGGCACTTCACACAATGCGGCTCGTTTTCGACCCACCCACTGGCTCTATTCTTCCTTTGCCAATCCCGAGGAAACTTGAGTATCACTCGAGTGACTTGCGGCAATGGCACATCAGGGTTGCAGGCCGCTTTGGCTTCGGGTTGGATCGACGGTATGCCTTTGCGCCCATCTCTGCTCTCCCTGCGCATCACCGCCGGAATTCTCTCGGTTCTGATATTCGGTCAGGTAGCCCTGGCCGGAGGCTTTCTCGGCGGCCATTACGACATGCTGGCGCTCCACGGACTGCTGGCCCGCGTCCTCACCGTGGTCGCCCTCCTGACGGCCGTCGCCGCCTTCTTCGTCCGCCGCGCCGGAGGGCCGAGATCGGTCCTGCCCGCAGCGATCGTCCTGGTCGTGGCGCTCGTGGGCGAGATCGCCCTCGGCTTGGCCCGCGCCGTCTCCCTCCACGTCTTCCTCGGCGTCGTCCTCGTCTCCGCCGTAGTGGTGCTGGCCCAGCGCGTGCTCACCACCCCGCTGCCCGCCAAGGACCCGGTCGCCAAGACCCCCGCCGCCGAGACCCCGGCCGCCGAGATCCCGGCCCCCAGTGCCCCGGACGAGACCCTGACGCCGGAAGCGGTCCGGTGAGGCGGCGTACGTTCCTGGGCGCCGGCGGCGCGGTGCTCGGCGGCGGCGTCGTTGCCGCGGCCGGCTGGCCGCTGCTGAGCGACTACGTGCGCGGGGGCCTCCCCGGCAAGGTGCTGACGAGCAAGGCCAAGCTGCCGGCCGCCTTCCGCACGCCCCTGCCGATCCCCCAGGTGCTGCAACCGGTGTCGTCGAACGGCACCACCGACACCTACGAGATCACCCAGCAGCACGCCGACCTGGAGATCCTGCCCGGACTGCGCACCCCGGCCTGGACCTACGGCGGAACCTTCCCCGGGCCGACGATCGTCTCGCGCTCGGGACGCCGCACCGTGGTGCGCCACCGCAACGAGCTCGACCGCCCCTCCGTGGTCCACCTGCACGGCGGCCACACCCCGGCGGCCAGCGACGGCTACCCGACCTCCCTGATCCTGCCGGCGGACGGCTCGTACGACGCACACCGCGTCCACCAGGACATGAGCAGCGGACCGCACGGTGCGGCCATGGGCCACGGCCCGATGGACCTCACCGAGGGGACACGCACCTACACCTACCCCTTCAACCAGCGCGCCGCGACGCTCTGGTACCACGACCACCGCATGAGCTACACCGGCGCGGCCGTCTGGATGGGGCTCGCCGGATTCCATCTCGTCAAGGACGACGAGGAGGAGCGCCTGCCGCTGCCCCGGGGCGACCGGGACATACCGCTCATGATCACCGACCGCTCGTTCGCCGCGGACGGATCCTTCCAGTACCCCTGGATCGACCCCCAGTTGCACACGCCCGGGGTCACCGACGCCTACATGAACGGCGTCCTCGGCGATGTCGTCCTCGTCAACGGGGCCCCCTGGCCGGTGCACGAGACGCAGCGGCTGCGCTACCGGCTGCGCTTCCTCAACGCCTCCAACGCCCGCCCGTACAAACTGCAGTTGGACCCACAGCCCGAGGGCGGCGGCGGCTTCGTCCAGGTCGGCAGTGACGGCGGACTGCTCGACGCGCCCCGCCGGCACGACACCCTCGAGATCGCCCCGGGCGAGCGCTTCGACGTCGTCATCGACTTCTCCCGCTACCGGCCGGGCACCCGGGTACGCCTGCTCAACCTCTTCGGGGACGGCTCCACCGCCCAGGTCATGCGCTTCGACATCGCCCCCGGCTCCCCCGTCGACGACACCAGGGTCCCGGAGAAGCTCAGCGACGTGCCCCGCCTCGACCCCAGCCGGGCCGTCGTCACCCGCGACTTCCACTTCCGCGGCTCCAGCGACGGCTGGACGATCAACGGCAAGGAGTACGAACCCGGAAAGGCACTGGCCCGGCCCAAGCTCGGCCAGGTCGAGATCTGGCGGTTCACCACGAACTTCCACCACCCGGTCCACCTGCACCTCGACCACTTCCAGGTGCTCTCACGCAGCAACCGCGCCATCGGGGCGTACGACCACGGCTGGAAGGACACCGTCGACGTGCGCCCGGCCGAAGCCGTCGAAGTGGTCACCCGCTTCACCGACTACCCCGGCACCTACATGATCCACTGCCACAACCTCGAACACGAGGACATGGCCATGATGGGCGACTTCATCACCGACTAGCCGGGCGCGGCGCGTGCAGGCCGCTGACGACCATGTGCGTCAGCAGGGCGTAGCTCTCGTCCAGGGCTTCGGGGAGGGCGAAGCCGCCTCCGGTTTCGAGGGAGACGAAGCCGTGGGCGGTGGCGCGCAGGCAGCGGGCCGCGTGGACGGCCGCGGAGTCCTCCAGGCCGTAGGCGCGCAGGGTGGCGAAGAGGATGGTGATCAGCCGTTCCCCGGCTTCGGCCGTCCGCGGTTCGGGGCTGTGCAGCAGGGCCGCGTACCGGTGCGGGTGGCGCAGGGCGTATCCGCGCCAGGCCGTCATGAAGGCGCGGATCGCCTCGTCGGCGGAGCGGCCGATGACCGCCACGCCGATCTCGTCCGCCATCTCGTTCATGACCCGCGCCGACAGGAGGTCGCGGAGCTCGGCGAGGTTGCGTACGTGCTTGTAGAGGGAGGGCGTCGCCACCCCCGCCTGCCCGGCCACCGCCGACAGGGTCAGGCCCGCCGGGCCCTGCTCGTCCACGAGGCGCAGCGCGACGTCGACCACCGCGTCGGCCGAGAGCGAGGCCCTAGGCACGGGCGGCCCCCTTCAGGAAGGACACGATGACGGCGGCGGTTTCGGCGGGGAACTGCGCGTGTGCGTAGTGGCCCGCGCCCTCGATCATCGTGAGGCGCCCGCGCCCCTCGGGCAGTTCGGCGACGATGGCCGCGCCCTCGGCGGCCGGGTCGGCCCAGTCGCAGTCGAGGGTGCCCTCGACGATCAGCGCCGGGCACCGCACGTCGCCGAGTCGGGCGCCCGCGTCGGTGGGGGCGGACATCCCCATCTTGGCGAGGACGGCCATCCGGCCCGGCCGGCTCAGGTCGGCGTCGAGCGCGGCGAGGTGGGCGGTGTGAGCGGCGGGGCGGGTGCCGGGGTAGGCGTGGTCGAGGTAGCGCTTCCACAGGCCGGCGCTGCGCAGGATGCCGGTGCCCAGCAGCAGGAGCATGCCCTTGCGGTAGCGGGCGTTGGATCCGAGGGCGCCGAAGTCGATCTTCTGGGCACGGGTGAACGGGCTGATCTCGACGATCGCGTCGACGAGCGCGGGCTCCTGCGCCGCCGCGATGGTGGCGGCGCCTCCGGCGAAGGAGTGGCCGACGATGACGGCCGGTCCGCCGAGGTGCCGGATCAGGGCGAGCAGGTCGCCGGCCACGTCGGTGCGGGTGTACGAGGCCCAGCCGGTGCTCGATTCCCCGTGTCCGCGCAGGTCGGTGGCAGCCACGCGGTACCCGGCGGCGACGAGCAGAAGCGCCGTCTCGCGGTAGGCCGCGCGGTTGTCGCCCATGCCGTGGGCGAGCACGATCAGCGGGCCCTCGCCCGTGACCTCATACGCGAGCCGTCCGGCTTCGATGCTCAGAAACTCCGTCATGACCCGTCCCCCAGGAGCAGTGATTCACGCTGCGGCTAATACCCATCACTCACAAGCTAATGGCATTAGCCACAGCGGGTCAACCCCCCACCTCTACTACTTGGGGTCGCTGTTGAACTTTGCGGCGGACCAGAAGTAGCCGAGGACCGCGAGGCCCAGGCACCAGGCGACGGCGAGCCATCCGTTGTGGCCGATCTCGGTGCCGAGGAGCAGCCCGCGCAGGGTTTCGATGGCCGGGGTGAAGGGCTGGTACTCGGCGATGGGCTGGAACCAGCCCGGCATCCCCTCCACCGGCACGAAGGCGCTCGACAACAGCGGCAGGAGGATCATCGGGAGCGCATTGTTGCTGGCGGCTTCGGCGTTCGGGCTGATCAGCCCCATCCCGACCGCGATCCAGGTGAACGCCAGGGCGAACAGAACCAGGAGCCCGAACGCGGCAAGCCACTCCAGCGCCGTCGCATCCGTGGAACGGAACCCGATGGCCACACCGACGGCCCCCACCAGGACCACACTCGCGATCGACTGCAGCACGCTGCTGACGACGTGCCCGATGAGCACCGCACCACGATGGATGGCCATCGTGCGGAACCGGGCGATGATCCCCTCGGTCATATCGTTCGACACCGACACCGCAGTACCGATCGTGGTCGATCCGATCGTCATCAGCAGCAGGCCCGGCACGAGGTAGGCGATGTAGTCGGAGCGGTCGCCGCCGCCGATGCCCGCGCTCATCACATCTCCGAAGATGTAGACGAACAACAGCAACAGCATGATCGGCGTGAGCAGCAGATTCAGCGTCAGAGACGGATAGCGGCGGGCATGGAGCAGGTTGCGGCGCAGCATCGTCGACGAATCACGGACGGCAAGGGCGAGGGAACTCATCGGACGTTCTCCTTGGACTGGCTGGGGCGCGGGTCGGTGCCCGTCAGGGCGAAGAACACGTCATCAAGGTCGGGCGTGTGCACGGTCAGCTCGTCCGCCTCGATACCGGCCGAGTCCAGCCGGCCGAGGATCGAGCGCAGCGCACGCTGACTGCCGTCGCTGGGGATCTGCAGAGCCAGTGCCTCGTCGTCCCGGCTGACCTCGCCGAGTACCGCGATGGCGGAGCGGTAGGCGTGCGGGTCGGAGAACCGCAGTCGGACGTGTCCGCCCGGGATCAGCCGCTTCAGCTCCTCGGCAGTGCCCTCGGCAGCGATCCGGCCGCCGTTCAACACCGCGATCCGGTCCGCGAGCTGATCGGCCTCCTCCAAGTACTGCGTGGTGAGGAAGACCGTGACACCGCCGGTGACCAGCTCGCGGATGATCTGCCACATGTTGTGGCGGGAACGGGGATCGAGACCGGTCGTCGGCTCGTCCAGGAAGATGATCCGCGGATCACCCACCAGCGTCATCGCGATGTCCAGGCGGCGCTTCATGCCACCCGAGTAGGTGGAAGCCGGCTTCTGCGCCGCCTCCGTCAGATCGAAACGCTCCAGCAACTCGGCGGCCACTCGCCGCCCCTCGCCCTTCGACAGGTGGTGCAGGTCGGCCATGAGGAGCATGTTCTCCTCCCCCGTGATCAACCCGTCCACCGCCGAGAACTGACCCGTGACCCCGATTGCCGCCCGCACCCCACCAGGGGAGGCCGCGATGTCGTGGCCCGCGACCTGGGCCTGACCTCCGTCGGCGGTGATGAGAGTGGACAGGATCTTCACGACGGTGGTCTTGCCGGCGCCGTTGGGGCCGAGCAGTGCGAAAACGGAGCCGGCCGGGATGCTCAGGTCGATGCCGTCGAGGACGGGCTTGTCGCCGTAGGACTTGCGCAGACCGACTGTGGAGACGGCTGCCGGAGACGGGTGACCGTCGCCTCGACGTGATGTGGGCATGACAGAAGAAGGCATGAGGCCCTCCATTCGAAGGCTGAAGTGGCGGGGGGGGGAGGGGGCTGTCAGGATCCGGCGGCGGCGCGGCGGACGTCGATGTTGCCGTACTTCGTCCGGGCGCGAACCTTGACGGTGTCCGCGCTCGCCTCCGGACTCCCGGACGCGGTGAGCGTGTTGCGCACCTGGCCGGAGCCCGAGCTGACGTCGAGCCAAGCGGCCGTACCCTCGCGGACGCCGACCTCGATGGCCCCGTAGGAGGTCTCCAACTCCACGGTTCCACGGGCGACTTCGCCGACCCGCAGGGTGCCGTGGGCGGTCTTGGCGGTGACCGAGTCCTCGGCGCGCCGGATCTCGATGTCACCGTTGGCTCCGCTCACCCGCAGCTCGCCGATGGCGGCGCCGACGGTCGTGGTGCCGTGCGAGTTCTTCAGGACGGCGGGGCCGTCGACGAAGCCGAGGCGCACGCTGCCGGAGCTGGTGGTGATCTCGGTCGCGCCCTCGGCCCGGTCCACGGTGATCGAGCCGTGCGACGCGGTCAGCTTGAGCGGGCCGGTGGTGTCGAGCCGGACGTCGCCGGACGAGGTCTTCACCCGGACCTCGCCGAGCCGGCCCTCGCCGAGCACCTGGGTCCAGGCGCCGGTCGTGTCGACGTGCGAACCCGTGGGCAGGTCGACCGTCACGTCGACGATGCCGGGCTTGCCGAACGGGTTGGACTTGGGCGTCCTGACGGTCAGCACGCCGCCCGCGAACGTGACCTCGGTCTGCTCGGCGGTCCGTACGTCCTTGTCGCGCTTCGGGTCCCGGGGCTGCACCGCGACCACGGTGTCGAGGCGGTCGCCCGCGGTGAACTGGATGGAGCCGGCCTCCACGTGTGCGGTGACCGAGATCGCTTCGGAGGTGTCGAAAGTAGGCATGGCTGTCCCGTCCTCTTGAGTCTTCTGGGCGTCCCCGCTGGTGGGACGTGGTGTGGGAGAACTGATGCGGTGCGGTGAGGGGGCCGGGGGCTAGCGCACCCAGCCTGTGAAGCTCTGCCCCACGCTCTGGGACTTCTCTGCCGTACGCGGCTTCGCGCCGCCGTCGACCGCGGCCGATACGGCGCGCACCAGCCACGCGTTGACCGACAGCCCCTCGCGGCTCGCGGCCTCCTCGGCGCGGGCCTTGAGGTGGGCCGGCAGGCGCAGGTTGACGCGGGCGGTGCCGCCCTCGTCGCCGTCGGCGGACGCGTGCGGTGCGAGCGGTTCGGCGAACCGAGCGTCCGCGGTGGCCGGCTCCGCGGGGGCGTGGCTCTCGACGGTCGGCACCGTCACCACGAACTCGGGGTCGAGCCCTCGCAGTCGTACGTCGACCGAGCCGGGGGCGAGTTCGCGGGTGATCTCGTCCATCGCGGCGGAGAGCACGTTGAGCAGGGTCAGCCGGGTCGCCGACTCCAGGGGAGCGGTGAGCCTCTCGGCCAGCTTGCGGGCTTCGTCGCCGCCGGCCTCGGCGGCGACGGCGAGCTCTTGGCGGAGGGTGGTGACGTAGGGCGTGAGGTCCATGTCCCACAGCATGGCACAGGGATGGCGCCATGTCGAGCCAATGTGGCACCACTCTGCGATGCGGTGACGCCAGTTCCCGTAAATCCGCTGGTCAGGGCGGTGAATCCACCATGTGCCACAGTGGCGTCAGACGGTGCCACCGCTGCGCGGGGCATCTCCCCTACCCGCCCTTCCACCGTTCCCCGTGCTGCGCCCGGACCCCCTGTGGCTACGCCCCAGACCCCGGTCCTCAAACGCCGGACGGCTGAAAAGCCCGGAGGCGGCCCGGGCCGGGGACGGGGGCGGGGTGGGGTGTCGGCCTGGACGTAAAGCGTGATTTGTGGCGCAAAAGAAGCCCGCACCCTGTCGGAGTAGAACAGAGGGCGCCTAAATCATGCAGTCCAGGCCCTTTCTCTTCTACACATCTGACACCGCCG